>CAZYKN010000197.1:0-4578 GCA_964648135.1 uncultured Flavobacteriaceae bacterium | reverse complement strand
ATTGCCATTCATGGAAGAACTCGTTCTCAAATGTACAAAGGCGAAGCAGATTGGCAACCTATTGCTAATGTAAAGAACAACCCAAGAATGCACATTCCTATTTTTGGAAATGGTGATGTAAATACTCCTGAAAAAGCAGTACTAATGCGTGATAAATATGGTTTAGATGGAGCAATGATTGGTAGAGCTGCTATTGGCAATCCGTGGTTTTTTAACGAAGTAAAACATTTTTTTAAAACTGGAGAACATTTACCTAAAGCAAGCATTGCGCAACGAGTAGCAATGGCTAGGAGACACTTAATGTTAGCGATGGAATGGAAAGGAGAACGTTTAGGAATTGTAGAAACTAGAAGACATTACACTAATTATTTTAAAGGTATTCCTCATTTTAAAGAGTACCGATTAAAAATGGTAACAACAGATGATTTTGAAGGTTTAGAAAATGTATTTAATGAAGTTTTGAGAAAATTTAGTTAAGTTTATTCAAACTTGTTACTAATAATCACCTTTTTTCTCGCAAAAACGCCAAAGTTGTGAGTGAAAAAGCATAAAAACCAGTAGTAAACACTAATATTTAGTAGCATCTTTGGAAAAAATATTAACTGAATAGTTACTCAAGCTTTAACACTTGCCCAACTACTATATTGTTATTTTTCATATGGTTTAACTTTCTAATTTTTTTAGGAGACATTTTATACTTTAATGAAATTCTATATAAATTCTCTCCGCTTTTAACAGTATGTGTTTTTTTAGTTGCTTTTACAACTTTAGGAACTACTTTTTTAACCTCTTTTACAGGTTCTTCCTTAGTAATTTCTTTAGTAGCAACCTCTTTATCATCTTGATTATTTGTAGAAATTTCTTCTTTCTCTATTTCTTTTGTGTCAGAGTTTTCAATAGTTGAATCTTCTGCTTTTGTTTCTAAAGAACTTTGATTCTCTTCTGAATTAATTGAATTATCATCGGTAGTAACGTCATCAATTTTAGTATTATCACCAAGTTGAGGATTTGTTTCTTTCTTAATTTTATCTAAAAGATTTTGAGTTTTAGCATTTAGTTTAACTCCTAGTAATCCAGCTAAATATTGAGATTCAATACGTCTAATATCTGTCTGCATAGTTGAGAGCTTTGTTATAGATATAATAGGTGAAAAATCTTTAAAATTTAGGGTTAGCCAATTTGTTTTTTGACCTCTTCTATCTAAAATATCAGCTAAATCAAAATTATTTTCCACCATTGCTACAATTCTAGGGTTTGTATTTTGCAAGGTTTCTGTCATTCCATTTTTGTAATTTTTAATATACATTAAAAACTCCTCTCCTTCTTGTGAAATATCATCTCCGTTAAAAAACAATTCATTTACATATTCAGTTGAATTTTTTTCTTTAATAATATTTTTTAAATCTTCAATATATTTATATAATTCCTCTCCTATTGCGTGTACTTTTTTTGCAACATCTTTTCTATCAATCAAACTAACATCTTTATCAGCTTGAATGTAAATTATCTCTAAAAATGATTCATTGGTAATGTTCAAATTATCATTTGAATCTTCAATTTTTTTATTATTTAATGTAAAAGAATCTAATGTAGAATCTTTTTTACATGAAAACTGAAATAATAAAATGAATATGAATGTTAAAACTCTAAATTTCATTTTGCTGCTAGCGTTAAGTTGTTATATTTTCCCTGAATATGCAAAGATACGAATTTTTAATTTATTATTTTGCATTTTATTCAATTATTAAAGTTTGACCTAAAGATAAATCATTATTAATGAGATTATTTAATGTTTTTAATTTTTCAA
The DNA here is from genome assembly GCA_964648135.1 of uncultured Flavobacteriaceae bacterium. Lineage (GTDB taxonomy): Bacteria > Bacteroidota > Bacteroidia > Flavobacteriales > Flavobacteriaceae > S010-17. The sequence goes on along the minus strand of CAZYKN010000197.1, from coordinate 2,771 downwards.
CAGTAATATGATATTTTTTAGAAAGGTTATACAAAGTGTCTCCTTTTTGCACAATATGTGTTTGATATGTTATTTTTTTAGGCTGCTTTCTCCCTGTCAATTTCAACTTTTGTCCAACATTAATTGTATTGCTTTTTAAATTATTAAAATGTTTAATATCGTCTATAGACACAAAATACTTCCCAGAAATTGAATACAAGGTTTCTCCTACCTTAACAATGTGTATAGATGGCACTTGACTATGAATTGTTTTTTTATCTACTTTAGGAACATAACTTTCACCTAAAACCATATTATCAAAGACATATAATTCATAGGTTTCAATTAAATTAATTAACTTTTTTGGGTAATGTGAATCTGTTGCATAACCTGCTTTTCTCAGTCCTTTTGCCCAAGAATTATAATCGTTTTGTGCAAAGGTAAACAACTTTGCATACCGTTTTTTATTTGCTAAAAACAAAGAATGATCTCTGTATGAATTCGCATCATAATCATATTTCCTAAAGCATTCACCTTTTGCATCATCATCATGATACACTCGTTTTCCTGTCCATTTATGGCATTTAATTCCAAAATGATTTTTAGATTTTTTAGTCAGCTCACTTTGTCCATATCTAGATTCTAACAGACCTTGAGCTAAGGTAATACTGGCAGGAATTTTATAAGCTTCCATTTCGTTAATGGCTAATTTACTGAATTTTTTAATGTAATCAATTTTTACTTTATCTAGATTTTTTCCGTAATATAAACTAGTTATAAACTGATCATTATAAACCGTATTTGGAGATACAATTACTTGGTTTTGTGGCTTTGGAGTTTTAGTTTTGGGAATTTTAGTAGTTTTATTAGATGTTTTGGTCTCTTTTGCTCTATCAACTACATGTCTTGTATTGGTATGTGTACGTTTTGTATAATGTTGCTTTGATTTACAACTCATCAAAAACATAAAACCTATTAATATAAAAATACTCTTTTTCATTTTCTATAAATCTATTAATTCTAAACCTTTCTTTTTTAAACGGATATTCATGGCTTTAATGCCTTGTAATCCTCCTGTATGAACAGCTAATATCTTCGTTCCTTTTTTAAAATAATCTTTTTGGATTAAATCCTCAATTCCAAATAACATTTTACCTGTATAAATGGGATCTAATGCTAATCCGTAATTTCTTTTAATTTTATTAATAAAACTCACCAATTCTTCATTTATTTTAGCAAAACCTCCAAAATGATAATCATCTATTAGTTCCCAATTACTTTTATTTACACAATACTTTTTTATTTCTTTATGATGAAAATTTCCTTTTAATGCTGGAAAGCCTACTATTTTTTGATGTGCTTTAGCTGAATTAATTAACCCAGAAATCGTGCCACCTGTTCCAATTGCACTACAAATATAATGGAATTTATCATCTTCATCATTTAATATCTCTTCGCAACCTTTTATCGCTAAATTATTTGTTCCACCTTCTGGAACTAAATAAAAATCTCCAAATTTATTTTTTAACTTTTCAATAAAACTAGGTTGATTCTTTTCTCTATAATCACTTCGAGAAACAAAATAAAATTGCATTCCTTGTTCAGAAGCAAATTTTAAAGAAGGATTTGTGGCTAAAGTACGCTTTAAATTCACAGATAACTCCTCTCCTCTTATCACACCAATAGTTTGAAAATTAAATAACTTTCCTGCATAAGCTGTGGCTACAATATGATTTGAATATGCTCCTCCAAAGGTTAATATGGTATTTTTTTCTTGTTTTTTAGCTTCAAAAAGATTGTATTTTAATTTTCTGAATTTATTTCCTGAAACGTGCTTATGTAATAAATCTTCTCTTTTTACATATACGGAAACTCCTTTTTTTTCAAATAAAAATTCTGTTTTACTAGTATTGTTGTCGTAAAGCATTTCTGAAATTATTTTGAATCTAACAGTACACCATCTAACATTTCTAACTTTCTATCAGTCATATTTGCCAATTCTTGATTGTGTGTAATAATGACAAAAGTCTGATTGAATTTATCACGTAAAGTAAAAAATAATTCATGCAAATTCTTTGCAGAAACAGTATCTAAATTACCACTTGGCTCATCGGCAAAAATAACTTTAGGATTATTAACTAAAGCTCTTGCTACGGCAACTCTTTGCTGTTCTCCTCCAGACAATTCATTAGGCTTATGATGTATTCTATCTTCTAAGCCTAAAAAGTTTAATAATTCTTTGGCTCTTATTTCTGCTTCTTCCTTTGTTTTATGTGCAATAAATGCAGGAATACACACATTTTCTAAAGCAGTAAATTCTGGCAATAATTGATGAAATTGAAAAATAAAACCAATATTCTGATTTCTAAATTTAGACAATTCAGAATCATTAAAATTCAAAACATCTTCATTGTTTATGGTCAATAGTACTCCTTTATTTTTGGCTGGTTTATCTAGCGTTCCCAATATTTGCAATAAAGTAGTTTTACCTGCTCCAGACGGACCAACAATAGATACTACTTCGCCTTGTTTAATGTGTAGATCAACGCCTTTTAAGACTTCTAAATCGCCGTAGAATTTATGTATATTTTGTGCTTTTATCATAACTTTAAAAAACAAAAATAAACATCTTTAGTAAGCTATTCATTATTTTTAAAGGTTTTCTGTTAATGACTGTAAATGTTTCTTATAGATTACGCAGATTTTAGCCACGAATTACACTAATTTTCATGTATTTAGATGGAATAACTGTATGTTTATTGAAACGCTGATTATACTGATGACACTGATTT
>CAZYKN010000196.1:0-4578 GCA_964648135.1 uncultured Flavobacteriaceae bacterium | reverse complement strand
CTACCTTCAAAACCTGATTTTTTTTCTTGATTTTCATAAACATTACTCATAGAAAGTCCGCCACTCATTCCATAAGTATTGTCTTTTTTATTCAAATTAAAAAGTAAACCAGTAACATTGGCATCTCTAAAACTACCATCACGCATTACATTGGTATTTACAAAACTCACTGAAGAATTTTTATTAAACTGTTGGTCTAAAACCAATACGTTGTAATTTGCTAAAGGCTCTGTAACAACTTCATGAGTTGTATTAGTCATGGTGTTTTTTACAATGGCTTTGGTTTTTTGAGTAATAGCATTAAACACACCAATTCCCAAGCCTTTTTTTGTTCTACCAGAGACTTTAATGGCATTTAATAAATTTACTTTGTTAGGATTTTCTACAATTTCTTCATTATCATTCAAGTTAAAATACTGTCCAATTGGAGCATTTCCAACACGTCTGGAATAAAACAAATTCCCTTTTGAAAATAAATCTACTCCTTCTGTAAAAAAAGCACGTTTTTCTGAATATTTTTGTTCAAAAGGACCTAAATTTAATCGGATATCATCAAAACCTGCTTGACCAAAATCTGGAATTAAAGTAGCATCTAAAGTAAAGTTTTCACTTAAACCATATTTTATATCCATACCAACATTCCAATCAAATTCAGTTTGTTTGGCAAAATCTGCCACAGCTCCATAAATATACGGATTAAAACTCAATCTAACAGGAGGTTTTATGTTTTGAATACCTGTTAAAATTCCATCGTATTGTGTTACCCTTCCTTTATTATTGTTTACAAAATTCCAAGAATATTGATCTCTAGAATTACGGTGTTGTCTATGAAAATTTACACCCCAAGTTTGTATCTTTTCATTGGAAAAACGCAAAGCGGAGTATGGTATTTTCATTTCAACTACCCAACCATCATCAACCAATTTAGCTTTAGAATCCCAAACAGCATTCCAAGACCAATCTTCACCATTAGAAGTAACAATGGCATCATTTTGAGTTCCAGAGCTCATTACTACAAATTCGGTTGAGTTTATACCATCATTAGACGGACTTAAAGCTACTAAAAAGAAATCTGCATTCCCAAATTTATCTCTAGTTTGGAATTCCATTGGTATTTCTTGCGGTTTATCATCATAAAGATAGGCTGCAATATAAATAGCTTCATCATCGTAAACCATTTTAACTTCGGTCTTTTGATTTTGAGGTTCTGGAGTTCCATTATCTGGTTTAAACATGACAAAATCCTTGGCTATTTCGGCATTTTGCCAAGCGGCATCATTCAAATTAGCATCAATTTTTGGCGCTTTATCAACTCGTTTTATGGTTAATTTTTTATGTGTAATTGTTTCTTGAGCGTAAAAGCTCCAGTTTAATAATATAAAAAATAGGAGTGTGTATATTTTCATTGTAATTTACTTCTTTTTTAATTAAGCGAAATTAAGCAAAATCTACTTTAAATATCTAAATTTTTTGTTAAACCTTAAATCCGCAAAGGTTAAAGAAAATAAAACAAATATTTTTTCAGATTCATCTAATCTTCCGTTAAAAATTAATTATTTTTGTAATCCAATAAAATTTTAATCAAAATGAATTTACACGAATATCAAGGTAAAGAATTATTAAATAGTTTTGGAGTAAATATTCAACGAGGAATTGTTGCAGACACTCCAGAAAAAGCAGTTGAAGCTGCAAAGAAATTAGCCGAAGAAACTGGAACTGGTTGGTGGGTTGTGAAAGCACAAGTTCACGCTGGTGGTCGTGGAAAAGGCGGAGGAGTTAAACTTGCAAAAAGTTTAGACGAAGTAAAAAGTATTTCTAATGATATTTTAGGAATGATGCTTGTTACACCGCAAACTTCTAAAGAAGGAAAAAAAGTAAATCAGGTTTTAATTACCGAAGACGTTTACTATCCTGGAGAATCTGAAACAAGCGAATTTTATATGTCCGTTTTGTTAAACAGAGCAACAGGTAAAAATATGATTATGTATTCTACCGAAGGAGGAATGAATATTGAAGAAGTTGCAGACAAAACACCTCATTTAATCTTTACGGAAGAAATTGATCCAGAATTAGGAATATTAGGATTTCAAACTCGTAAAATTGCTTTTAACCTCGGTTTATCTGGTAAAGCATTTAAAGAAATGACCAAGTTTGTCGCTGCTTTATATACTGCTTATGTAAAATCTGATTCTTCTTTATTTGAAATAAATCCTGTTTTAAAAACAAGCGATGATAAAATAATTGCCGTTGATTCTAAAGTAACTTTAGACAATAACGCTTTATTTAGACATAAAGATTATGTTGCATTACGTGATTTACGTGAAGAAAATGCTATTGAAGTTGAAGCAAATGCTGCTGGTTTAAATTATGTTGATCTAGACGGAAATGTAGGTTGTATGGTAAACGGAGCTGGTCTTGCAATGGCAACAATGGATTTAATTAAACAATCTGGTGGTGAACCTGCAAACTTTTTAGACGTTGGTGGAACTGCAGATGCAGAACGTGTGGAAACAGGTTTTAGAATCATTATGAAAGACCCTAACGTGAAAGCCATTTTAGTCAATATTTTTGGCGGAATTGTTCGATGCGACAGAGTAGCACAAGGTGTTGTTGATGCTTATAAAAATATGGGTAATATTGAAATACCTATTATTGTACGTTTACAAGGAACAAATGCTAAAGAAGCAAAAGAATTGATTGAAAATAGTGGTTTAGATGTAATTTCAGTAACCGAATTTCAAGAAGCAGCAGATAAAGTAAAAGAAGTATTGGCTTAATTTTAGACAACTTTTCTTTTAAAGAATTTAAAAAACTGTCCTATTTGGGCAGTTTTTTTTATATCTTTATTGCTTAAAACACAACAACTATGAAATATTTTACTTCTATTTTACTAAGTTTAAGCCTGTCTTTTGTCGCTTTTGCTCAATTTCCAACAGACCAAGCCTATCAAACATTTAATTCCGTTACTCCTGCTTTGCCAAGTTTTAATATGACTGTTGATGACACTTCTGTACCTGAAACTATGACAATCAAACAAATTACAGAGTTTGTTCCAGCGTGGAATTGGTATCCAACACATGAATATTCGAAAATTCAACCATGGAATGCAGATGCGAGTGTGTATAAATTTTATTCGGTTGCTATTTATAATGCCAATACACATCAAAAGATTAGAGATTTACCTGGAGGAGCTATTTATCCTAGTTACTGGTCTAATACTAATGCTGCAATTTTGTACGGATTTAAAGAAGATGGAACTATAAAAACATATAATATTAATACAGAGGCGATTAGTACAATTGGTCATATTTATTTTGATGATGCCAACCAGATAGCTTATGATGTTGTAAAATTAGGACCAGGAGAAGGAAATATTGATAAAAATGATCAATACGTAGCGTTTGTTGCTAAAAAAAATACCGATATGTATGTAATAACATACAATTTACAAACCAATCAAGTAATTCATACAGAATTGTTTGCAGGTGCTTGGGGAAATAGTAATGATGCTCCAGCGTATGTAGATTGGGTTTCGGTTTCTCAGTCTGGAAATTATATTGGCATTATGTGGAATCACAATACTACTTCACAAGCAAATCCATATAATACACATTATGGTGTGGAAATATATAATACAACCGATATGCAATACCTAAGACGTATTGCAAGTTACGGCAATCATGGTGATTTTGGTTATGCCATAAATGGTGATGAAGTATTCGTTCAGTTTTGGGGAGAAACAGGAACATTAAATATGTATTACTTAAATGGTAATGGACGAGTTGTATTATCTACAAATGCCGATTTTAATAGCGAAGGGCATGTGTCTTGTAGAAACCTAAACCGTCCAGGTTATGCGTATGTTAGTCAAGATTATGCAGACCATTCAGGACAAATAGTTGCCTTTAAATTAGACAATTCTGGCTTAGTAGAACATTTTGGACATCATTACAGTACGTCATCTTCCTATTTAAAATCACCTATGCCTTGCCCAAATCCAAATGGTGATAAGGTTATGTTTAAGTCGGATTTTGGTGATGCAACAGCAGCTGTTATTTATGTGTTTGAAACGGAATTGAGTAATACAGCATCTGTCAATGATAGTTCACTAGCAAAATTTGAAATTTATCCAAATCCTGTAAAAGATATTTTAACGGTTAAAACCGATGATATCATTCACAACATTCATATTTATAATACATTAGGTCAAAAGGTAAAATCAATTCCATTTATAAATGATACAAGTTTAGCGTTAGATGTATCAAATTTAAAAATAGGATTTTATACTTTAGAAGTACATTTAGCTAATTCAACTATTAATCGTAAAATTATTATTCAAAAATAAATGCGTTCTAACAGCCTATTTATAACACTCATATTAAGCTCATTAACACTTGTTTTTAGTTGTAAAGACAGGAATTACAAAGTAGAAAACGGTAAATCAAATCCTTTTAAAAATTTAGCACCTAATATAAAAATCGATGAAATTGATAGTTTACTCTCTTTAGGAAATGTAAATAAATTAGATTTGTCTTATCTCTATTTTAAAAAAGGAAAAGTATTATCCAAACTTCAAAA
>CAZYKN010000195.1:0-4581 GCA_964648135.1 uncultured Flavobacteriaceae bacterium | reverse complement strand
GGATAATAATTTGTGATATTATTAAAATATTTCAAATTTATTTAGCGTATTTTGATGTTGAATTGGTATTACATTCAACCTAGCATCTTTGCGCCTTTGAGAGAGTTTTATTTTTTATTTTGTAACCTTTGAGAGAAGTTAATGACTGAATAGATACATTTTAATTACATTTGCACATAAAAAAACAGATAAGTAGTAATAAATTTATTAAAAAATAATCCTCAATAAACAACCCATAAACATCTTTTTTTGTAATTTTGAATAAAATTATAATATATGTTAAAAGCAGGTGTTTTAGGTGCTGGTCATCTTGGAAAAATTCATTTAAAATTATTAAATCAATCAGAAAAATACGAGCTCATTGGCTTTTATGATGCTGATAAACAAAATGCTAAAAAAGTTTCAGAAGAATTTGGCTACAAAGCTTTTGATACCATAAGTGAGCTTATAGATGCTGTTGAAGTGGTAGATATTGTAACTCCTACCCTTTCTCATTTTGAATGTGCAGAAGAAGCAATTGAAAAAGGAAGGCATATTTTTATTGAAAAACCAATTACAAAAACAGTAAAACAAGCAGAAATTTTAAGAGTTTCGGCAGACAAATATCACGTTAGAGGTCAGGTTGGTCATGTAGAACGATTCAATCCTGCCTTTACTGCAGTAAAAGATTTAATTCAAGAACCTATGTTTATTGAAACACACAGGTTGGCAGAATTTAACCCAAGAGGTACAGATGTTCCTGTAGTGCTAGATTTAATGATTCACGATATTGATATTATTTTAAGTGTCGTAAAATCACCTGTTAAAAGTGTTCACGCAAGTGGTGTTTCGGTTATTAGTGAAACACCAGATATTGCAAATGCTCGAATTGAATTCGAAAACGGTTGTGTAGCCAATCTTACAGCAAGTAGAATTTCTATGAAAAATATGCGTAAATCACGGTTTTTTCAAAAAGATGCCTATATTTCAGTCGATTTTTTAGAAAAGAAAAGTGAAGTTGTACGTATGAAAGATGTTCCTGAAAATCCAGATGAATTTGCCATGATTTTACAAAATGCCGAAGGTGTTAAAAAACAAATCTATTTTGACAATCCAGATATTAAAAATAATAACGCTATTCTAGACGAATTAGAAACCTTTGCTGATGCTATTGAAAATGACAAAAAACCTATTGTTACTTTAGAACATGGTACAAATGCGCTAAAAGTAGCACAACAAATAATAAATTGTTTTTAATTGATATATAGAAAAGAAAGATACTGAAATAAATTTAGTATGACGTTCAAAACAAATCATCAACAATTTAACAAATTAACGATTAAACAACAAAAAAACACATAAAATGAAAAATATAGCAGTTATTGGAGCAGGAACTATGGGAAACGGTATTGCACACGTTTTTGCTCAAAATGGATATCAGGTCAATTTAATTGATATTTCACAAACTTCTCTAGATAAAGGAATGGCTACCATTACCAAAAATTTAGATCGTCTTTTAAGCAAAGAGCGCATTACAGAAGAAATTAAGACCAACACACTAAACAACATCACTACTTTTACAGACACTAAAGAAGGTGTTTCAAAAGCTGATTTAGTGATTGAAGCTGCAACCGAAAACGAGCAAATCAAATTAAAAATATTTCAATTAATTGATGACGCAGCTCCACAAAATGCCATTTTAGCAACCAATACTTCTTCTATATCAATTACTAAAATTGCAAGTGTTACCAACAGACCAGAAAAAGTAATTGGTATGCACTTTATGAATCCTGTACCAATTATGAAATTGGTAGAAATCATTAGAGGTTATAATACTAGCGATGAAGTAACCAAAACCATCATGGAACTTTCAACTAATTTAAAGAAAGTACCTTTAGAAGTAAACGATTATCCTGGTTTTGTTGCTAACCGTATTCTAATGCCAATGATTAACGAAGCTGTTGAAACACTCTACAATGGTGTTGCTGGAGTTTATGAAATAGATAATGTAATGAAATTAGGTATGGGTCATCCTATGGGACCTTTACAATTAGCTGATTTTATTGGCTTAGACGTATGCCTTTCCATTTTAAATGTAATGTATAACGGTTTTAAAAATCCAAAATACGCTCCTTGTCCACTTCTTGTAAATATGGTTCAAGCTGGTAAATTAGGCGTAAAATCTGGTGAAGGTTTTTACGATTATTCTGAAAGTAGAAAAGCAGAAAAAGTTGCAAAACAGTTTAGTTAATAAAGACTCAACTTGTAAATTGTGTTGATGTGAATTTATTAACCACAAAGACCACAAAGTTTCTACACAAGGTACACAAAGCTGTATGTTAATTATTAAAATCAAACAACAAGTCTAAAAAAAATGTTAAAGATATGTTTGTTTATACGGAACAATTTTCCCAAACAGCTTTGTGAACTTAGTGCCTTCTTAGTACTCCTTGTGGTTAATTTAACAAGTAATTTCAAACTAGAGTCTTAATATTTTAAATTAATAATCTACACCTAGCATAAAATGAACTAGGTGTTTATAAAAATATACACAATGAACAAAAACTTAAGTATTACCGCATTTTTAGGCTTTTTAGCCATTGCTTTAGGAGCATTTGGCGCACATGCTTTAAAAGAAAAATTAGGTTTAGAGAGTTTAAAAATCTTTGAAACTGGTGTTCGTTACCAAATGTATCACGTTATAGTGTTACTATTTGTAAATACTTACAATCAATTCAGTCAACAAACTAAAAACACGATTAGCATCTTCTTTTTTATTGGTATTTTATTCTTTTCAGGATCATTATACGCCATAACAGCAGGAGGAATTCCAGCAAAAAGTATTTGGTTTATCACTCCTCTTGGTGGATTATTCTTTATGATAGGTTGGTTGCGTTTATTGTATGCCTTCATAAAAAGTAATTAACAATTATAGGTTAATAAATAATTAAGCTAAAATATCTCAATTCATTATTAATTGTAAATTTGTACTCCTAATATAAAAACTTTTACATGGACACGAAAACGTTTTCGTTAAAACAATACGGAATAGACACCAACAATGTACATTACAACACAAATCCCGATGAACTAACTCAAATTTGCTTAGACAAAAATATCGGAAAAATTGCTAGCTCTGGCGCTTTAGCGGTAAATACAGGCGAATTTACAGGAAGATCTCCTAAAGATCGTTTTATAGTTAAAGACCACATTACCAAAGATGAAGTTTGGTGGGACGGAACAATTAACCTCCCTTTTGCAGAAGATAAATTTGATAAATTATACCAAAAAGTAATAAAACACCTCTCAAAACAAGAGCTTTATGTTCGTGATGCTTACGCAGGAGCAAGTAAAAAATATCAAGTTCCTATTAGAGTAATTACGGAATTGCCTTGGGTTAGTTTATTTTCTTTTAATATGTTTTTAAGACCTAGCAAAGAGGAATTAGTAGGTTTTGAACCGCAATGGACTGTTTTTCAAGCACCTTCTTTTATGGCTGTAGCCGATGAAGATGGCACTAGACAACATAATTTTAGCATCATTAACTTTTCAAAAAAAATCATCTTAATTGGTGGTTCTGGTTATACTGGTGAAGTGAAGAAAGGAATTTTCTCAGTAATGAATTTTATTTTGCCTGTAAACAAAAATACTTTTCCGATGCACTGCTCTTCTAATGTTGGAAACAATGGCGAAACCGCTATTTTCTTTGGATTATCAGGAACTGGTAAAACTACTTTATCTGCCGATGTACACCGTAAATTAATTGGTGATGATGAACATGGTTGGACAGAAGGAAATCGGGTTTTTAATATAGAAGGTGGTTGTTACGCAAAAGTAATTGATTTATCTGCTGAAAATGAACCTGAAATTTTTGGAGCAATTAAAAAAGGAGCTTTGTTAGAAAATGTTATTTTTAAAGATGGAACAAATGAAGTGGATTTTGCAGATACTTCTATCACACAAAACACACGTGTAAGTTATCCTATTTACCATATAGAAAACATTCAAGTACCTTCTATTGGAGAAAATCCTAAAAATATTTTCTTCTTAACAGCTGATGCTTTTGGTGTTTTGCCTCCAATATCTAAATTAACTCCTGGTCAAGCTGCTTATCATTTTATTTCTGGTTATACTGCTAAAGTTGCTGGAACAGAAGAAGGAATTACAGAACCTGTACCTTCATTCTCTGCTTGTTTTGGTGCTCCTTTTATGCCTTTGCATCCTGCAAAATATGCCGAAATGTTAAGTGCTAAAATGAGCAAACACAATGTAAATGTTTGGTTGGTAAATACAGGTTGGACTGGTGGTCCTTACGGAGTTGGAAACCGAATGAAACTTAAATACACTCGTGCAATGATTAATGCTGCATTAGATGGAAAGTTAAATGATGTAGATTATATTACACATCCAGTCTTTAAACTTGCGATGCCTACTACTTGTGAAAATGTTCCTACTGAAGTATTAAACCCAAGAGACACATGGAGTGATAAAGATTTATACGATGTAAAAGCAGTAGAATTAGCACAAAAATTCCATAAAAACTTTAAAACTTTTGAAGCTGGTTCTAATGAGGAAATTTTGAATGGAGCTCCTGTGGTTTAG
>CAZYKN010000194.1:0-4586 GCA_964648135.1 uncultured Flavobacteriaceae bacterium | reverse complement strand
TCAACATTTATAATTACAAACCATACTGCTTAATTTTTCTATAAAGTGTGCGTTCAGAAATACCTAATTCTTTAGCAGCAAGTTTTCGTTTGTTATTATTTCGTTCTAAAGAAGCCTTAATCATTTCTTCTTCTTTTTCTTGAAGTGAAAGCGAAGGTTCAACAATTTCAGTATCTTCATAATTACTTTGAAAAGTTTCTGTTTTATTGGCAGGAATAATTTCTACGTTATTCTCTTTAGGAGTTTGAGGTTGTTCTATATCATCATAAATTCTACGGATTAAGTGTTCATTATTTTCTTGTACTTTTCCGTTGTTTTGCATTAAATCTAGCGTAATTTTCTTTAAATCGTTTATATCACTACGCATATCGAGCATAATTTTATAAAAAATTTCTCGCTCGTTTGCAAAATCCATTTGTGCTTTATCCTGACTAATAATACTTGGTAAGTTCGTTTTGTAATTTGGTAAATATTCTTTTAGCATTAAGGCATCAATACTTCTTTTTTGTTCAATAACAGATAATTGCTCTGTAATATTTCGCAACTGACGAATGTTTCCTTTAAAAGAATAATTTTGTAATAATTGAATGGCATCATCCGTTAAACGAACCGTTGGCATTTTATATTTTTGAGCAAAATCTGATGCAAATTTTCGGAATAATAAATGAATATCTCCTTTACGATCTCTAAGAGGAGGCAATTCAATTTCAATAGTGCTTAATCTGTAAAATAAGTCTTCCCTAAATTTGTTTTTTTGAATAGCTTCTGGCATGTTTAAGTTAGTAGCAGCTACAATACGAACATCGGTTTTTTGTGCCTTAGAAGAGCCTACTTTCATGTATTCTCCATTTTCTAAAACACGTAATAAACGAACTTGCGTAGTTAAAGGTAGTTCACCAACTTCATCTAAAAAAATTGTACCACCATCTGCAACTTCAAAATAGCCAGAACGGGTTTGTGTTGCACCTGTAAACGCTCCTTTTTCATGACCAAATAATTCGCTGTCAATTGTGCCTTCTGGTATTGCACCACAATTAACAGCGATATATTTTTTGTGTTTTCTATGCGATAACGCATGAATAATTTTCGGAATACTTTCTTTACCAACACCACTTTCGCCAGTTACTAATACAGAAATATCTGTAGGAGCAACTCGCACCGCTTTTTGAATAGCACGATTGAGCTTTTCGTCATTTCCAATGATGCCAAAACGTTGTTTTATGTGTTGAATTTCTTCCATAAATTATTTATTGATAGATGAATTCTGTTGTTGTTTTTGTATTTCCATCAGCTTTTTTTAGATATGATTTGGTAGGATAGTTTCCGTCATAATCATAAATATAATAATTAGTTGGTTCTTGATTATTGAATGATCCACTAAAATTTAAAGCATTATTTTTTCCTAATAAATGATACGATTGTAACATTGGAATACCACTAAAACCAAAATCTTCACACAAAAGAATTAAGTTTTGGTAATAATATTTATGCAAATGAGCATAATATGGATTTACTTTATCATCGTAAGTAACATTCACATCAAAATTATTATGATTTCCAAACAAATCAGATATAAAACCATAAAAATGTGTTACATTTTCATTAGCATCATACTCAAAATTAAAAGTCATTTGATCTTGCTCATATTCATTTAACGTAAAAGAGGAGATTAAATTATTTTCATTAAATGTGAAATTGTAGTGATAATAAATGTTTGATGTAGTATCTGTCAATAATGGTATTGAAAGTGAGTTTCCATTCCAATTTAGATTTCTATCTTGGTCATAATCTTCAAACCCACCATTGTCTTTAAAATAATGAAAGGAAGTTAATTGACCTTGATTATCATAATTAAAATTGTATTGGCGAGATATTTGGGTAGGGTCAAAGGAGTTTTGCGTGGTTAGCGAAGTTAATAAATCTTGATTATCATAGGTGTATTGAGACATTAATGTTTGATAATAATAATGGTTCAATAGTTTTTCATTTGTTTCAAAATTTACAGTTGTATTTGCTCCAGATTCAGAAGTTTTTATAATTTTGGAAAGTACTTTTTCTCCTCCATTATTTTCAGGGTCGTCTGAGTTACACGAAAACAATAAAGTTGTAATTGCTAAAATAGTTAATGCTAATTTTTTCATTTTAATTGGGTTTTATAATTATTTAAATTGTTAATATTCATTTTACTTATTATCTTTAAGGATAATCGACTTTCATTTCGCCAATCAGTTTCTTCCCTTTAAGAAGACGGAAGATGGGATTATCTCTCCAAGTAGCGTTGCACTCGTACATTCGTTAATCTTTACCATAACAAAATCACCTACTTTTTCATTGCCAGTTTTGGGGAAAATTGCCATCGTATTTTGTGTATTTCTGCCTTTCCAATGTTTGTCAGATTTTTTTGAATCTCCTTCTATTAAAATTTCCATTGTTTTACCAACAAATTCTTTGGTTCTGTAATGAGAATGTTCTCTTTGCAGTGCCACAATTTCGGCTAAACGTCTTTGTTTTATTTCAGCAGGAATATCATCTTCCATTCTTTTGTGTGCAGGAGTTCCTGGTCTTGTAGAATACGCAAACATAAAACCGTAATCAAATTTTACATATTCCATTAAAGACAAAGTGTCTTTGTGGTCTTCTTCGGTTTCTCCGCAAAAACCTGTAATAATATCATGTGAAATAGCACATTCTGGAATAATTTTTCGAATGTTATCAATCAATTCAAAATATTCTTTTCTTGTATGCTGACGATTCATCGCTTTTAGCATATTATCACTTCCAGATTGAAAAGGCAAATGGATGTATTTACAAATATTATCGTATTTTGCAATGGTGTGTAATACATCAATTTTCATATCATGCGGATTAGAAGTTGCAAATCGAATTCGCATTTTAGGCACAGCAATTGCCACCATTTCTAATAATTTTGCAAAATCTATGGCTGTACTTTGAGCAATTTCTGAGGCTTTATCAAAATCCTTTTTTAAGCCACCTCCATACCATAGGTAGGAATCTGCATTTTGACCTAATAAAGTGATTTCTTTATAACCGTTATTCCATAAATCTTGTACTTCATTTATAATACTTTTAGGATCACGGCTGCGTTCTCTTCCTCGTGTAAACGGAACAACACAAAAAGTACACATATTATCACAACCACGTGTAATGGTAACAAAGGCTGAAACTCCGTTAGAATTTAACCTTACTGGTGAAATATCTCCATAAGTTTCTTCTTTTGAGAGGATGACGTTAATGGCATTTTTACCATCTTCTACTTCTTTAAGTAAATTTGGTAAATCTTTGTAAGCATCTGGGCCAACAACTAAATCCACCATTTTTTCTTCTTCTAAAAATTGGGTTTTTAAACGCTCTGCCATACAGCCTAAAACACCAATTTTCATGGTTTTGTTCTGTTTTTTCTTTACACGTTGGTATTTTTGCAAGCGTTTTCGTATGGTTTGCTCTGCTTTTTCTCTAATAGAACAGGTGTTTACCAACACTAAATCGGCTTCTTCTAATAAATGTGTAGTATTATAACCTTCATTTGCCAAAATGGAAGCCACAATCTCACTATCATTCATATTCATCTGACAACCATAGCTTTCAATAAACAATTTTTTGGTATTTTGCTTATTGTTCTTGGTAACAAGTGCTTGACCTTGTTTTTTTTCTTCTATTACGTGTTCACTTGCCATAAAATTGTTTTCTGTCCATTTTAAAGTGCAAATATACAACCTTAAATTAAATAGATGACAAGTTGGCAGTATATTTAATAAATTAATATTTTTCCTTTTTTAAGGGAATGATTTTTAGAGAGTGAATAATAATAAACTCCTTTTTCTAAAGAGGAAACATCAATAGAAGAATTTGTTTTAATAGAAAGGGCTTTCTTTCCTAAAGTAGTATAAATTTGAATATCTATTTGGTTGTTAGTATTGTTGAGTTGTAAGCAGTTTTTCTCTTTATTATAGTATAGTTGTACATTATTTTTAGTGAAATAATCATTCGTTGAAAGGGTTGACATATTTATTAGGTAGTTTCCTTCGTCATAATCTACAGTAGTGCAACCTGTTGAAAGTCCGAATAATCCAGTTTCCATGACACCAACACCTTCAATAATTTTTTCACCACAATCCACTTGATAATATTTTACATTAGAATAAGTATAAAAATCTCCAGTAGCTATTGTAGTAATTGGTGTACTAATTTGAGGGTCATTTACAATTAAAGGAGATGTTAATTCATCATTTATATTCAAATCAAAGTCTAATAAAAGTACTTCTACATTATTTACTAGTTTATAAACTTTTTTATTGGTAATATCTTCTCTAAGTAAATCGCCATTCGTTGCGTGAAAATATTCAACTCCATTAACAGTTTGCATATAATCTAAGGCAATATCAAAATCATAGTTTTGACTGCTATTTTGAATAAAGGAGTTGTAATGGTGCATATTCCATACTTTGCCTAGTTCTAACATTGGAGTATAATCTTGAGCAAAGAAATTGGCACTAAAACAAAGCGTAAAAATAAAAAATAAAATCTTCTTCATGGTGTTGAAAATTAACAAGTTAATAGTTACAAAT
>CAZYKN010000193.1:3431-4591 GCA_964648135.1 uncultured Flavobacteriaceae bacterium | reverse complement strand
AACCGTTCCTAAAGTCCCTCCAATACAATACACCTATATCTAATCAAAAAAAATCAAGAAACAACCGATTTAAATTGCTTTAAAAAACGTTCATCATTTTCATAAAACATTCTAATATCTGGTATTTGGTAAAGGAGCATAGCAATACGTTCAATTCCCATTCCAAAGGCAAAACCAGAATACTCCTTTGGATCTATGTTTGCATTTTTAAGTACGTTTGGATCAACCATTCCGCAACCCATAATTTCTAACCAACCAGTACCTTTAGTAATTTTATAATCTACTTCGGTTTCTAAACCCCAATAAATATCTACTTCTGCGCTAGGTTCAGTAAACGGGAAATAACTTGGTCTTAAACGTATTTTTGATTTTCCAAACATTTCTTTGGTAAAGTAGAGGAGTGTTTGCTTTAAATCAGCAAAAGAAACATTTTTATCAATATATAAACCTTCCACTTGATGAAAAATACAATGTGCTCTAGCAGAAATATCTTCATTTCTAAAAACCCTTCCAGGAGAAATTGTTCTAATTGGTGGTTTGTGATTTTCCATATATCTAACCTGTACAGATGAGGTATGTGTACGCAATAAAATATCAGGATTTTGTTCTATAAAAAAAGTATCTTGCATATCTCGTGCAGGATGATGCTCTGGTAAATTTAAAGCTGTAAAATTATGCCAATCATCTTCAATTTCTGGACCTTCAGAAACATTAAAACCTATTCTAGAAAAAATTTCAATAATTCTATTTTTTACAATAGATATAGGATGACGAGCTCCAAGCTCAATAGGTTCTGCAGGTCTTGTTAAGTCGCCAAATAAAGCTTTTTCTTCTGTTTTTTGCTCTAATTCTTCTTTTAACTCGGTTACTTTGTCAGTAGCTGAATTTCTTAAATTATTCAGTGCTTGACCAATGTCTTTTTTTAATGAATTATCTACTTGTTTAAATTCGTTAAACAACTCTTTTAACATTCCTTTACTTCCTAAGTATTTAATACGAAAAGCTTCAACTTCTTCTTTGCTTGTTGTTTTAAACGCCTTTACATCACTAATAAGTTTGTTTACTTTATCTAACATGGTAAATTATCATTCATTTAGTCTGCAAAGATATACATTTTTCATTTATTTGTTTGTAATAATTGTTTTTGTTTTAAAGGAAGG
>CAZYKN010000193.1:0-3331 GCA_964648135.1 uncultured Flavobacteriaceae bacterium | reverse complement strand
TTTTCACAAATGACTATGTCTTCTATGTTCCTATGTGTTAAAACCTCACAGATTTTTACGAGTTATAGTCTAACATCTAAAGGCTAATATCTAAAAAAAACTATCAACATAAATCATTTAATAGTATTCATTTTCACCAAATCTTTTTCTTTGGCATACTCATAACCCATATTCCACCATTTAGCCATTTGTTGTTTGTTAAAGATGAGTGAATTTGTAGTAAGTACCGTAGGAGTATAGTATAAATTCAACTTTACATTTTGGTGTTTTGCTTTAAGTTTTCCAATAGTAACATTTTGATTTTCAACTTGGTCTAACATAAATTCCATGACGGTAGAAAGCAATGAAAACGGATTTAAAGAAGGTAGTCTGTTAATATGAACAGTTTCTGTTTCTAAGATAATTACATCAATTTCTGTTGCGCCTTTATCAATAGCGTAAGCAATAGGCACAAGACAACCAAAACCACCATCTGCATACTCATAATTGTTTTTTTTGAGTAAACTCATAAACGGAACATAATTACATGATGCCCAAATCCAATCACAATAATCTTCGTAAGAACAATCATTAATGGATTTATATTCCACTTGATTAGTGGTTAAATTAGAAACGGTTACAATCACTTCCTTATGTGAATTTTTAACGGTTTCAAAATCTTTTTTAGAGATATTTTTCTTGATAAAGCGTCTTAAATTTTTACTTTCGCCAAAAGTTTTTCGTTTGTTTATAAAATTCCACATCGTGTTTATATGTCGTATGCCAATCACTTCAATACCGTGAATTTTTCTAATTTTAAACGGATTATTACTAAAAATAGCACGTTGTTTTATGGTAGTGTATAAATGGTGTAACTCCTTTATTTTTTCTAAAGCCAAATGAATAACCATCAAGCTACCTGTTGATGTACCTAAGATGACATCATAATCATATTTTTTGTCTTCAATTAAAAACTTTGTAATTCCACCAGCAAAAGCACCTTTACTTCCACCTCCAGAAATGACTAATGCTCTTTTTTCTTTTTTCATGATTTTTTAGTTTCTATAATCTTACTAATTTAGTTAGTTAGATTTATGAGGTTAAAATTACAAAATAAAATAGATTTTTCAAATTTAGTAGGGCAAAAAAAGTCAAAAAGAGTATTTTCTTGCCATCGCTCAGTCAAAATATCATAAAATTGGATTAAATTTGGAAAATAATTATTGAAAGGAAAATTAGATGAGTTTATTTCAAAAGTCAGTATTAATAAAATATCAAAATTTACAAGATAAAAATGCAATTGAAAAAGCGTTTAAAAAATATGTAAAATACTTTCACAATCCTGAAATTCAACAAAACATTAGAGAGAGTAAGGAAGAGCAATATCAAGAAGGTTTTTTACGTGAACTTTTTGTAAACATCTTGAATTACACTATAAACCCAAATCCAAATTTTAATCTTACAACCGAATTAAAAAACGAAAAAGGAGCAAAAAAAGTAGATGGAGCAATTCTATCACATGATTCTACAAGGGGTTTAAACCCCTTGAAAAAAAGGAATGTAATTGCTGTAATTGAACTTAAAGGAACTAAAACAAAAGACCTTGAAAGTATAAGACAACAAGCATTTGATTATAAAGCAAATCAAAGCAGTTGTGAGTATGTAATAACTTCAAATTTTGAAAAACTACGTTTCTATATTCAAAATGCAGTAAATTTTGAAGAATTTAATCTTTTTACACTTAATAAAGAACAGTTTGAGTTATTGTACATCTGTTTACAAAAAGATAATTTACTACAAGATGTTCCACTCAAAATCAAAGCTGACAGTTTAGTTAAAGAAGAAAAAATCACAAAAGATTTTTACAACGATTATTCTCTTTTTAAACGTGAATTATTTCGTGATTTGGTAAAAAGAAATATGAAAAATGAAGTTTTTAGAAACGAACTTCAAAAAGAAAATAGCGACCGAGCAAATAAAAACATCAAGCTTTTATTATTTAAAAAATCACAGAAATTAATAGACCGTTTTTTGTTTATATTTTTTGCAGAAGACAAAAGTCTATTGCCACCAAATTCAACTTTAAAAATATTAAAAAAATGGCAATCTGATATAGATTTTGGTGATGAAAGACCATTGTATAACTTATTTAAACAATATTTTAAATTTTTAGATTTAGGTAGAAAAAAAACACAAGGAAGAGCAGAGATTTTTGCATACAACGGTGGTCTTTTTAAACCAGACCCAATATTAGATAGTTTAGAAATTGATGATAGTTTGTTATTTGAACATACAAGAAAACTATCTGAATATGATTTTGAAAGCCAAGTAAGTGTTAATATATTAGGTCATATTTTTGAAAATTCACTTAACGAAATAGAAAGTATTAATGCTGAAATTGAAGGACGAAACTTTGATAAACAGAAAACAAAACGAAAAAAAGACGGTGTTTTTTATACGCCAACATACATAACCAAATACATTGTAGATAATACCGTAGGAAAGCTTTGTAAAGAAAAAAAACAAGCGTTAGGAGTAAAAGAAGAAGATTATAAGAAAAGTAGAAAAGGAAGAAAAACCGAAACCATAAAACGATTAAAAAAACAATTAGACACTTATAGAAGTTGGCTTTTACAAATTACTATTCTCGACCCAGCTTGTGGTAGTGGTGCATTTTTAAATCAAGCTTTAGATTTTTTAATAAAGGAGCATAAATATATAGACGAATTAGAAACCTCGCTTTTAGGTGGTAGAATTGTATTCCAAAATATTGAAAATACCATTTTAGAACAAAATATTTTTGGTGTAGATATTAATGAAGAAAGTGTTGAAATTGCAAAATTATCACTTTGGCTACGAACAGCACAACCACGCAGAAAATTAAACTCTTTAAACAATAATATTAAATGCGGAAACTCTTTAATTGATGCCCCAAAAATAGCAGGAGACAAAGCCTTTAATTGGCAAAAAGAATTTCCACAAGTTTTTAAAGAAAAAGATAAAAAAGCATATCATATAACCACAGCAATTCACGATAGCAGAACTTCTGCAAGAATGAAAAAGTATAAAGTTAGAGAGCGAAGAGAAATGGGCACAAATCCATATCCAAATATTATTTATTTTACCAAAGAAGATGATTTGCTAATAACAGAAACCATTGCCGATATTGTAAAGGAAGATCAACTAAATATGCTTGCCTATAATATTTGTGCAGATCATCTTCATTTACTATTAGTTTGTGATATTGATGAAGTGCCTAAAATAATGCAAAAAATTAAAGGGCGCACCTCTTACATGCACAAGAGAAAACAATACAAGGGACTTAAGTCCCTTGCGAAAGAACAACACAAGG
>CAZYKN010000192.1:0-4647 GCA_964648135.1 uncultured Flavobacteriaceae bacterium | reverse complement strand
AAAAATAGTGATACTATGACTTCGAATCATAGTATCACTTGGTATAATAAAGTTAATAAAACAAAAACTATTTTTTATTTTTTCTACTCTTCTCTTGAGCATCAATAGCTGCAATAGCTGCCATATTTACCATTTCATCAACACTTGCACCTAATTGTAAAATATGCACTGGTTTTTTAAATCCAAGCATAATAGGTCCAATTGATTCTGCTTGGTACAATTCCTTCATCATTTTATAGGTAATATTAGCCGAATCTAGATTAGGAAAAATCAACACATTCGGTTTTTTACCATTTAATTTAGAAAAAGGAAATTTATCTTTTAATAAAGTAGCATTAAATACAAAATCTGCTTGAACAGGACCGTCAACAATTACCTTTGGGAAATTTTTATGAATGTATTGAACTGCTTCACTTACTTTTTGAGTTTCCTTAGAACTGGATGCTCCAAAATTAGAAAACGATAACATAGCTACATTTGGTTGTAATCCAAAAAGCTTCACTAAGTTACTGGTCATTTGAGTAATATTGGCTAATTGTTCTGCATTAGGATTAATATTAATTGTTGTATCAGATAAAAACATAGGTCCTCTTTTGGTTAACATAATATTACATGCTGCAACTCTTGAAATGCCTTCTTCTTTTCCTATTAATTCAAACATAGGTTTTACAATACTAGAATAATTTCTAGAGTAACCTGTAATCATAGCATCCGCAAAACCTTCATTAACCATCATTGCAGAAAAATAATTCCGTTCACGCATTATTTTTTGCGCTGCTAACAAGGTTATTCCTTTACGTTGTCTGGTTTCCCAATATTTATCTGCAAAAGCAAATCTTCGTTTTTTTTCTGCTTTATCTTTTGGGTCAATAATTTCAACATTTGCAGTAAAACCAATTTCTTCTTTTAGTTCATTAATAATTTCTTTATCACCCATTAAAATTGGTATTCCAATTCTTTCATCGTGAACAATTTGAGCAGCTTTTAACACATCTAAATGGTCTGCTTCGGCAAAAACAATTCGTTTTTTATATGATTTTGCTCTATTGTGTAATTGACGAATTAATTTATTTCCAGACCCTAAACGTTCCATTAAATCGTCTTTATACTTTTTCCAATTGGTAATAGGATTTCTAGCAATACCAGAATCCATTGCTGCTTTTGCAATTGCAGGTGGAATAGTATAAATTAATCTAGGGTCAAATGGTTTTGGAATAATATATTCTTTTCCAAAGGTTAAATTTACCTCATCATAAACTATATTTACTTGTTCTGGAACCGATTCTTTTGCCAAATCTGCAATAGCATGAACAGCAGCTAATTTCATTTCTTCATTAATACCTGTTGCTCTAACATCTAAAGCACCTCTAAAAATAAAAGGAAACCCTAATACATTATTAATTTGATTAGGATAATCTGATCGACCTGTTCCCATAATAATATCTTTTCTTGCAGCTGTAGCTGTATCGTAATCAATTTCTGGATCTGGGTTTGCTAAAGCAAAAACAATAGGATCTTTTGCCATTGTTTTAAGCATTTTAGTTGAAACAATTCCACCTTTAGAAAGGCCTACAAAAATATCTGCATCAACCATAGCTTCTTCTAAAGTGTTTAAATTTCTTTTGGTAGCAAATTGCTCTTTTTGTTTTGTTAAATTCGTTCTGTCTGCTCTAATAACTCCTTTACTATCACACATTACAATATGTTCAGGTTTTAAACCTAAACGCATATATAACTTAGTGCAAGATACTGCAGCAGCTCCTGCTCCACTCACAACAAGTTTAACATTTTTCATGTCTTTACCAGCAATTTCAACGGCGTTTTTTAAAGCTGCTGCCGAAATAATTGCAGTACCATGCTGATCATCGTGCATTACAGGAATATCGAGCTCTTCTTTTAACCTTCTCTCAATTTCAAAGGCTTCTGGAGCTTTAATATCCTCCAAATTAATTCCTCCAAATGTAGGTGCAATGGCTTTAACAGTTTCAATAAATTTATCAATATCAGTAGCATCTACTTCAATATCAAAAACATCAATATCTGCAAATATTTTAAATAATAACCCCTTTCCTTCCATTACGGGTTTTGATGCTAAAGGACCTATATTACCTAATCCTAAAACGGCTGTACCATTAGATATTACTCCAACTAAATTACTTTTAGCAGTGTATTTGTACACATCATCTGGATTTTTGTCAATTTCTAAACAAGGAACGGCAACTCCTGGTGAATACGCCAAAGATAAATCTCTTTGGGTAACATGCTTTTTAGTAGGTACGACTTCAATTTTTCCTGGCTTTGGATATTCGTGATAACGCAAAGCTTCTTTATTCATTCTTTTTGTACTCATAATGCTATTGTTTTAAAAGCGAATAACAAAGGTACAACTAAATAAAAAAGCAACTATTAAATCTCAAAAAAATTAACCTTTTTTAGAATACGTAATAAATTAAAAAACATGATATTTTTCATAAAACCTCAACTCCTTTTTCTTATTTTTGTAGCAATTTATAAACCAAATCAAAACCAATGAAAAAAGTACTATTTATTTTAAGCCTCTTGTTCATAATCTCTTCTTGTAGAAATGAAAAAAAAGAAATAAAAAACAAAGTAAAAAAAGAAATAAAATATGTTTCTTTTGGAGATAAAATTGAAGCTAATGATGCTTTCTCTAAAGATGATATGCTTGAAAAGTTTAAAGCCCTAAAAAAAGGAGATACTATTCAAGTAAAATTTAAAACTAAAATTAACAAATCTTGCAAGAAAAAAGGATGTTGGATGCGTTTAGATTTAGGTGAAAATCAAGAATCATTAGTGCGCTTTAAAGATTATGGTTTTTTTGTCCCTTTAAATGCTGCTGGAAAAGAAGTTGTTGTTAATGGTAAAGCATATCTTGATGTAGTAACTGTTGCTCAATTAAAACACTACGCAAAAGATGAAGGGCAAAGTCAAGAAGAAATTGATAAAATTACTAAAGATCAAGTTACGTATGCTGTTGAATCTAATGGTGTATTATTAGTAGAATAGATGTTTTAAGTTTAACATCAAAATACGCTATAGATTCTATTTTTTTAAAAAAGAGTACTCGTTTTTTGATGTTAAACTAATATAAAATAACAAGGTTCTACTGCAAATTTAGTGGATAAGAAAATTTATTTATCACTCTAAAAACATAAGACATCTCACTTTGTCACTCTGAGGACATAGGACGAAGAGTCTATTTTAATATACGTGTATTTTAGACTCTTCGCTACGCTCTGAGTGACAAATCAAAGGTTTAGAGTAATAAAGTTTATGTTTAAATATAATATATTTCATCCACTAAATTTGTAGTAGAACCAATAACAATTAGTAACTTTTTAAAAATGTTTGTTTTGAAAAAATTATCCTTTCCTATTTATCTTTTTTTGTTTTTGTTTATTTTCTTCTCTTGCCAAACAGAAAAAAAAGAAAACAAAGAACCCGTTTCTAATAAAGAAGAACTCGTAATGTATATTCCTTCTGAAATGACTACGCTTATGCGTGAAATGTTTGAATTTCAGGAAAATTCTAAAAAACAAATAGAAAAAGGAGAATTACCTTTAGATTTTCCTGAAAAGTTTAAAAAAATCCACTCTGCAAAATTATCCGATCAATTTGAACATGATGCCTCTTTTCAAGGCTTTACTGCTTTATACCTTCAAGATATTGCTAACCTAGGCAAATCAACTAAAAAAACTGCAAAACAAAACTTTAATAAAGCCATTCAAACTTGTATTGCTTGTCATGAAACAACTTGCCATGGACCAATACCACGAATTAAAAAATTATTGATTAAGTGATTTAGATTATAGTGTTATACCAATTCTATTTCAAAATGCGCTAAATAAATTTGAAATATTTTTTTGTTTTACAATCTTCAAATTTCAAGCATAGCAATAGCTATGGTTTAAATTTTAAGTGCAGTTAAACGGAAAAAGATAAATAATTTATAGCGTATTTTGATGTTGAATTGGTATTATTAAAATTGCAACCCTTCTAAATTGCACAAGGTTAAATTTATACTATTCTTTTTTTCTCTTTTTGATGATAAAAAACACGAATTTAAACTAAACCCTAACGAATTTAAAATTAAATAGAAATTATCATTATTTTTTTTTAACTTTATCATCTCCTCTTAAATAAATGATTCTTTAATCATTAACATTTTTTTATCAACTTAAACCTTTTTCATCATGAAAAAAAATTATGCATTATGGCTATTTGTTTTAGCTGTATTAATGAGCTCAGTTGGATATGCTCAGAACCAACAAAAATTTATTAAGTTTAACAGTAATGAAAAAAAATCATTACAAAATTCTAAGCAAGTACTAAAACAGCGTTTAGATCTTAATTCAAATTATGATTTAGTTAAAGAGAAATCAGAAACAGATCAAATTGGTTTTACACATGAAAAATACCAACAATCTTTTAAAGGAGTAAAAGTAGAATTTGGTAAATATATAGTTCATGCAAAAAATGGTATCATTCAAACAATGAGTGGAGAATTGTTTGATACTAAAACAGTTAAAACCATTCCAACAATAAGTAAAACACAGGCATTAACAAATGCTATAAATTATGTTGGTGCTCAAAAATATCTTTGGCAAGATAATCAATCTGCTAAAA
>CAZYKN010000191.1:0-4721 GCA_964648135.1 uncultured Flavobacteriaceae bacterium | reverse complement strand
AGTTGTGAATGTAATTTTGATTTAGAAAATATTATCATCATAGTTTGGTGATAACTAATTATCCTATATTTTTACTTATAACTTGGTGTCTTTGCATCTTTGCGTCTTTGTGAGAAAAGAGAATAAATAGTTACATAGCAATTAACGATAATCCGTCTTTAATTAAATGACCATACGTTCCTGTTTCCCACTTTTCAAGATAGTTAGCTATATCTGTTTTTAATGAATTGTCCATATCATAAATCAGTTCATACATTTCAAGTGCTAAAAGCCATTCATCATCATTTTGTTTGATGTTATTAAAAATGGAATTCAATTTCTCTATATTCGTTTGATTATTTTCACGCATATTTCGTACTTCTTGATACAATTTATGAATAGCAATTTGCTCTTTTGAATAGTTTATTTTATGCGTTTTTTCTTTAGGAGCTTCGTAAGTGAGTTCATATCCTTCAGGATCGGCAACACCTGCATAAGCAGAAGTTATTTTTGCACCAATTGCCATATCATAAATTCCCCATTCAGGCTTAAATAAAATTTCATCACCATATTTTACGGTGCAATTTTTAAAAGAAATTAAAATAATTTTTCCTTGCAAATTCCGTTTTCCAGTAATTATTTCACCCGAAACCGTAATTCCACGTTTAAAATTTAAGGTAATTTGTTTTCCTTCGTATATTCCGTAGGCTTCTAAATCGGTTGGTGACATGTCTTCAATGGCAATGTTAATTCCTTTTAGTTTTCCAATAGGAGAACCAAATCCATCACAATGATACTCTTTACCATGACCAATAAGTTGTTTATTTTTATAAGCTAAAGCTGAAGGCCCTGTAGTTTGAAAATAAATAGCTTGGTAATTTTCATCATCTATTACACGAGTAAATTTTCCAGAAATCTGAATTCCAGTACTCAGCTCAATAGTTCCTAAATTTTTAGAATCGATGAGTTTTTCAATTCCTTTAAGACCACCATTTCTAAGTGCCATAGTATCGGCAAATTCTTCTAAAACAAAGCTTAAATGAGCAAAATTTGGAGTTACATACAGTTGTGGTTGCGGTTTAGTGATATCAAAAGCTTTGTCTGCTGCTTTTATAGTATAAGGCAATTTTTTTACTTCATTACTCAAACACCATTTACTTTCTCCAATAGAAGATAATAAACCAGCACCATATATTTTAGGGTTTTCTAAAGTTCCTATTAAACCATATTCAACAGTCCACCAATGTAGATTTCTAATTCGAGCCATTTCGCTTGGTTCACCCATGTTTTTTGCTATAAATTCAATTGTAACTTCTGCTTTTTTAATGGCTTCTTTTGAAGTATTCGGATTTTCTTTAATGATGGATAAATGTCTAATGGCCTCATACAATTCATAATCTTTTGAAGAGGAAATTGCTTTAGCACCAATTTCGCCAAAACGTCTTAAATATTCGGCATATTCTGGATTTGCAATAATAGGTGCATGACCTGCAGCTTCGTGAATAATATCTGGAGCAGGTGTGTATTCAATATGTTCAGCCGTTCTAATATCAGCCGCAATAACCAAGGTATTATAAGCTTGAAATTCCATAAACGCATTAGGCGGAATAAAACCATCAACAGCTACAGCATGCCAACCAATTTTCTTCATAATTTCGTTCATTTCATCCATTTTTGGAATGGAATTAATGGTAACACCCATTTCTTGCAATCCGTTTAAATACGATTTATGCGCAACAGCTGACAAGAATTTAGTGCTTTTTCGCATTACATAACGCCAAACCGCTTGATTTTTAAAGGTATAGTCATCATAAGGTTGTTCAATAGTAAAAACACGTAAATGTTTAGGTAATTTTGATAAAAAATGGGATTTCATAAAAGGTTGTTTTGTAAAAAGTAACTCTCGCCAAGGCGCAAAGCAAAATGTGATTTTAATTTAGTATGATAATTTCATTCCAAAGTAATCTGTTCTTTAATATTGCTATTAACTAATGTTTCTAATCCTTTTTCACTTACAACTTTACGCCTTTGCAAGAAAAAAAAGGATAAATTCTTACCGTAAAGATAAAAAAAATAAGGAATATTTTAAATATTTACTTTCATTTTGTACATTTACCGTCTAAATTACTATAAAATATTATGAGAAGAAGAGGGAATTTTAAAATTAGACTATTAATTTTTGCAGGAATTGCATTGTTTTCATTGTTTAAATATTGGTCAAATTCTGAGGTCAATGAATATACAGGAAAAAAACAACACATTACTT
This sequence comes from uncultured Flavobacteriaceae bacterium, assembly GCA_964648135.1. Classification (GTDB taxonomy): domain Bacteria; phylum Bacteroidota; class Bacteroidia; order Flavobacteriales; family Flavobacteriaceae; genus S010-17. The sequence goes on along the minus strand of CAZYKN010000191.1, from coordinate 2,476 downwards.
TAACTCCAAACCAAGAAGTAAGAATGGGCTTACAATCTGCTCCAAGAATGGCACAACAGCATGGCGGTTTGTATCCAAATGAAGAATATCAAGCTTTAGTAGATAAAATAGGGAACCGTTTAGTAAATAATAGTGTTGCCAAAAATACGCCTTACAGATATGATTTCCATTTATTACGTGATCCTCAAACCATTAATGCTTTTGCTTTGCCTGGAGGTCAAGTGTTTATAACTTATGCTTTATTTTCAAAATTAAAAAATGAAGATCAATTAGCTGGTGTTTTAGGGCATGAAATTGGTCATGTTGTTGGAAGACATTCTGCTGAACGTATGGCAAAACAAGGATTAACACAAGGGTTGATTACTGCAGTTATGGCTGGAGGTGGTGGTGAAGCTGGACAAATGGCAGCTATGGTTGGCAATATGGTTAATATGAAATATGGTCGTCAAGATGAGTTAGAAGCAGATGAATTAGGAGTAAGGTTTATGCTAGATGCTGGTTATCAACCAGAACAGATGATTGGAGTAATGCAAATTTTAAAAGCCTCTAGTGGAGGAAAACGTGTGCCAGAATTTCAATCTACTCACCCTGATCCAGAAAATAGAATTGAACATATAAAAGCAGCTATTAAGAAGTATAGAAAATAATTATTTTGAGTTTTTAACAGTTACTTGGTTATTTAGATTGCTCTTATAATATGCAGGTATGAATCAGTCCTCAACCAAACCTTCTTTAATAGCATAAACCACCAAACCTACTCTACTTTTCACGTCTAATTTCGTAAACAGTTTTTCTCGATAACCATCTATTGTTTTTGGAGAAAGGAACATTTTATCCGCAATTTCTTTATAAGTGAGTTCTTTGGCAATATATTTTAAAAGCTCCAATTCACGAGGTTTTAAATCGACTTTTGGTAGTGATTTTGTTTCGATTTCACTTGCGTGAAGTAAGGTGTTAGATACTTGTTCTGTATAATAAAAGCCTTTAGTATGTGTTTCTATAATTGCTTGATGTAATACAGAAGGATGAATATCTTTCAATAAATAACCTTTTGCTCCTGCACGCAACATTTTTAAGATAACTTCTTCTTCATCACTAGTAGTTAAAGCCAAAACTTTTACATTAGGATGGTTATCTTTTATCCATTGTGTTGCTTCAATTCCATTTACCAAAGGCATTTGAACATCCATTAAAATTAAGTCTGGTTCTTCTGTACATTCTGCGCAATATTCTTGTAATTCTAATCCGTTTTTAAATTGACTTACCACTTGTAAATCATTAAAATCTTCAATCAAACCACGCAAAGCTTGAGAAAATAAAATATGGTCATCAACAATTATTATTTTTATCATAAGATTACTTTTTCTTTATTACACTTAATATATCCTGTTGTTCCCTTTCCTTTTTCTGAACTTATTCTAAATTCTGATTGAATGAGTTTTGCTCTTCCTTTCATGTTTAACAGACCAATTCCTTTTTGGGTACTTTCTTTATTTACGTCAAAACCAATTCCGTTATCGTTAACAATAATTTCTAGTTCATCATTATCATAAATTAATTCAATATGAAGTTCTGTTGCCTTTGCATGCTTCATAGCATTGTGAATAAATTCTTGCACAATTCTAAAAAGGATGGTTTCTTTTTCTTTGTCTAACCTAAAAGGTTCATTTACAATATGAATAGTTGCTTTAATAAATTTTAAACGGTTATAGCGTTCAACTTCTAGTTGTAAAGCTTTAAGAAATCCTGTTTTTTGAATTGAAATAGGATTCATACTCTTAGACAATGCTCTTAAATCTTGTAAACTCTGACTTACTAATTCTGTTACTTCGTTAATTGCATCTTTATTTTCTTTAGACACTTTGGTTTCTAAACGGTTTAATTGCATTTTAGAAACAGAAAGCAACTGACCAACATTGTCATGGATTTCCCAACTTAAATTTTCTAAGGCTCTTTCTCGTATTTCATTACTTGATTTAGAGAGTTCTTTAGCAAAATCTTCTTTAGTTTTAATACGTTCTAAAAAATATTGTTTTTTCTTAGATTGAATAAATAAAAAAAGAAATATTAAGGTAAGAGCCAATAAAACAACCACTATTGTTGTTACAATAATTAAAAGATCTGAGGTACTTTTGACTTGTAAAAACATAGTTTTATTGTAATAATAAAGTAAATATATTACTTTTTATTTATGCAGTCTATTAATTTCCTTTTTTGTTTTAAACTATAGATGAAAAAATAAAATAGAGCAACACAAAAAATCACTAAAATAATAGTGAAAACAATTACCAAAAAATTTATATTGTTAACCATATTTGTAATTAATAATTATATTTAGTTTCAGATTTTATCATGCCAATTATAAAACTACCATACATTAATACATTTAACAAATTTAAGATGCTAACATAAGTTATGTTATAGTTTAAATATTCGGTTGAAATCATTATTGGAAGTATTCCAACATAAAATAAAA
>CAZYKN010000190.1:3599-4761 GCA_964648135.1 uncultured Flavobacteriaceae bacterium | reverse complement strand
TAAATCGTTTTATAAACACAATAGTTTAACGCATTAGTTTTCTAATTGTTTTTGGTTAATTTGTAAAAGGTAAACATTTCGTTTACCTTTTATTTTTAAAAAAATAATTAAAAAAGGTAGGGATAAAAACCTTTCATTCGTTTTACTATTGATTAATCATTTAAAAAAATAAATAATAACAATTAAATAATAAAAAAATGAACACATTTAAAAATTTAAACATCGGAAAAATAGCATTTGTATTTGCTACATTGTTTTTAGTAACTTTAACTTCTTGTAATAAAGATCAAGTTGGAGACAATAACAGCTCAGAACCTAGTGAAACAGCAACTATAATTATTCAAAAATTACACGATACTGTTCCTGGAACATTGCTTAATAGATCAGCTACTAACAGTACATCAACAGGAGATGATGTAAATCAAAGATTAGAATTTGACTTTTGCTTTAACTTTATTTATCCTATAACATTAACGTATAATAACGGAACAGATATAGTTGTAACAGATAGTGTGCAATTAGCAACAATTGCAGCTTCAATTACAAACACTCAATATATAAGTGGAATTGTTTTTCCTTTTGATATTGAAACTACAAGTGGTATTGTTACCATAAATACAGAAACGGACTTTCAATCTTCTATAAACAGTTGTGATGCAGATCAAGATGGTACACCTAATTATGAAGATACTGATGATGATGGTGATGGAGTAACTGATGCTCAGGAAGATGTAAATAATGACGGAAATGAATTAAACGATGATACTGATGGCGATAATATACCAAACAACCAAGATACTGATGATGATGGTGATGGAGTTAATACAGCAAATGAAGACATAAATAATGACGGAAATCCTCAAAATGACGATACCGATGGTAATGGAACTCCTAATTACTTAGATACTGATGACGATGGTGATGGTGTTGCAACCGCAAATGAAGATAATAATCATGATGGATCTATCACAGATGATGATTCAGATGGTGATGGTACTCCAGATTATTTAGATACCGATTCTGATAATGATGGCACAAACGATGGTCAAGATCCTGACGCAGATGGTGATGGAACAAACGATGATCAAGAAGGAGGAAACGATGGAGATGGAAACGATGGTGATGGAAATGACGGTGATGGAAATGATGGAGACGGAAATGA
>CAZYKN010000190.1:0-3499 GCA_964648135.1 uncultured Flavobacteriaceae bacterium | reverse complement strand
GGAAATGATGGAGACGGAAATGACAGTGATGGAGACAACGGATAATTAACAACTTTAACAGTCCGTTTTAAGAAGAAAAACGGACTGTTATTACAAATTGGTATGCTTTATGTATATACTTTTGTAACTAAATAAACGTTATTATAAAAACACTAAAAATGAAAACACTACTTATTACATTCTTTTTACTGATAACTTCAATAAGTTTTGCGCAAAATTGGACAACCGATTTTAATCAAGCAAAGCAACAAGCAAAAGAAGAAAACAAAAAAATTATCCTCGTTTTTCAAGGATCAGATTGGTGTGCACCTTGCATAAAATTAGATCAAGAAATTTGGCAATCAGATGCGTTTAAAAAATTTGCAGCAACACATTATGTTATGTTAAAAGCAGATTTTCCTAGACGAAGAAAAAATAAATTAGCCAAAGAACAACAAAAGAAAAATGATGCTTTAGCCGAAAAATTTAATCCAAATGGAAATTTTCCATTAGTTGTGGTATTTAATCATGAAGGAAAAGTACTCAAAAAATTAAGTTACGAAGCTATTTCTCCAAAAGAATACATTGATAAAATAGAACAATAAAATGACTAAACTTTTTGTTTTTGTACTTGCTTTTGTAAGTTTTACCAGTTTTTCTCAACAAACTTATCATAGAACCCTTAAATTAATGGGTAGTAGGTTTGATATTTCTGTGGTTGAAAAAGATAGTCTTACTGCAAATAAATATATAAATATGGCTGTAGCCGAAATTTCTCGAATTGAAAAAATAATTTCTTCTTGGGATAAAAATTCCGAAACATCTAAAATCAATCAAAATGCAGGAATAAAACCAGTAAAAGTAAGTAATGAATTGTTTGGTTTAATTCAGCAATCTATCGCTATTTCAAAATTAACCGAAGGCGCTTTTGATATTTCGTATGCTTCAATGGATAGAATTTGGAAATTTGACGGCAGTATGAAAGTATTTCCTTCAAAAGAAAAAATAGAAAAATCAGTTGAAAAAGTGGGTTATGAAAATATTATTTTAGATGATAAAAATAAAACAGTTTTCCTTAAATTAAAAGGGATGAAAATTGGTTTTGGTGCTATTGGTAAAGGTTTTTCAGCAGATAAAGCAAAAAAATTATTGATGTCAAAAGGTGTAAAATCAGGTATTATCAATGCTTCAGGCGATATGAATACTTGGGGAAATCAGCCTAATGGTAAAGATTGGACTATTGCCATTACCAATCCGTTAAACAAACAAAAGGTATATGGTGTTTTTCCATTAAAAAAAGGCGCAGTAGTTACTTCTGGTAATTATGAAAAATTTGTTGTTTTTGATGGCGTTCGTTATACACATATTATTAATCCTAAAACAGGTTATCCGTCAAGCGGAATTATTTCGGCTACTGTTTTTGCTCCAAGTGCAGCATTAGCAGATGCTTTAGCAACATCTATTTTTGTTATGGGTTTTGATGTAGGTTTAAATCTAGTAAACCAATTACCAAAAATAGAATCTATTATTATAGACGATAAAGGAAATATCCATAAATCAAACGGAATTCACATTAAAAAATACCATTAAAATGAAGAAATTACTAATTTTTAGTTTATTAATAGGTTTATTAAGCAGTTCATGTGTAACGGTAAAAGAATACCAAAAAATGAACCTCAACGATCCAGACATGGCTTTATCGCCAAGAAAAGATAAAAAATTTGAAACCACCTTTCAAGTATATCGTGAAGGTGCCTCTGGAGGAAATGGCGGAAAATCTGGCGGTGGTTGTGGATGTAATTAAAAATAAATTTTGAATTTTGAATGATGAATTTTGAATGAAAGCGATCATTCTAATACTGAAATGTCATACTGAATTTATTACAATATCAGCATAACGTTTCAGAATTTTTTAATCAAATCTTAATTTACACACCACAAATAAACATTTTAACACTTCAACAATTTAACCTTTTTCAACCTCACAAAAAATGAAATACATATCAATCCTTTTTTTAACCTTAACGCTTAGTGTTTTTTCTCAACAAACAAAAGACAGTACTAAAGTCTTTAAAAAACGTGTTTTGCACAGTACAGAACTTGATTTATTATCGAGTTTTTATGCACAAGATGGCGATAATGCTGCGGTAACTGGTGGAATAGGCTCTGAAAATTTACAAGATGTTGCTCTAGATATTACCATTGCAATTCCGTTAAACGATGATGATGTATTTAATTTTGATGGTACAATATCTGATTATACTTCGGCTTCATCAAGTAATTTAAATCCGTTTTTTAAATCGACTATTCCTTCTAATAATAATTCTGGTGATGATGATGACAGAAAATCAAATTATCAAGGACGTTCAGGAGCATCTTCAGGAAATAGTTCATCTGCAAATGGACCTGTAATAGGCACACCTTGGCAAGCTTCCTCTGGAGCATCAAAAACAGATGTTTGGGTTAGTGGAAATGTGGGTTATAGCCATTCGTCTGATAGTAGAAATACCACAAGTACAGGTCACATAAGTTTTGCAAACGAGTTTGATTATACTTCTTTTGGTTTTGGAGGAGAAATCTCACAACAATTCAATAGAAAAAATACAGAAATTGGCTTAAAAGCAAATGTGTATTTAGATAAATGGAATCCTCGTTATCCTACAGAAATTCATACGTTCGTTCAAAATAATGGGAATCTAAACGCTGGTTTTTTTAATGGCGTGAACATATTAGATCAAAATGGGCATATTATTAATAAAAATAGTTTGAATGCTTGGCATCCTATAAATAATACTTTAGTAGTCAATAAAGGACGAAATACCTATGCTGCAAGTTTAAGTTTTTCTCAAATTCTAAGCAAAAATTTACAAGTTTCCTTATTTGCGGATGTCATTATGCAAAAAGGATGGCTTTCTAATCCAATGCAACGTATTTACTTTAAAAACAGACCCAATTTTTATATTGGTCAAGCAAGTGATATTCCGTATTACACAAATCCAAACAAAAATAACGGCGTATTTCAATTAGCAGATGATATTGAACGTTTACCAGACAACCGTTTAAAAACTCCTATTGGAATGCGTTTACACTATTATATTAATGAGTTTTTAGTATTTAAAACCTATTATAGATATTATTTTGATGATTGGGGAATTAAATCAAATACTTTAAATATAGAACTACCTATAAAAATAAGCGATAAATTTACACTTTATCCTAATTATAGATATTACAACCAAACAGCTGCCAAATATTTTTATAATTATGAAGAGGCTTTATCAAACTATGATTTTTATACATCAGATTTTGATTTATCAAAATACAATTCCAATCAGTTTGGTTTAGGAATAAAATATACCGATATTTTTACTAAGCGAAAAATATGGAAATTTGGATTTAAAAACATGAGTTTAAACTATGCACATTATAAACGAAATACTGGTTTATATGCTAATATAATTAGTTTAGGAGCTAAATTTGTGATGAAATAATTGTCTTTATTTTTTGTAGTTGATTTTTT
>CAZYKN010000189.1:0-4773 GCA_964648135.1 uncultured Flavobacteriaceae bacterium | reverse complement strand
CTAATGATTGAATAGTTCCTAAAATTCTTATTGCACAATTCATATTGAACAGTTACATTTGCAACTCATATAAATATTATGCAAAAGAAAATTGTCATTACTGGAGGACCTGGAACAGGAAAATCGACTGTAATTGTTGAACTTGAAAAACAAAAGCATCAATGTATGCACGAGATTTCTAGAGAAGTTACACTTATGGCAAGAAAAAACGGAATAGAACAACTCTTTTTAAAAGATCCTATGCTCTTTAGTAAAATGCTTTTAGAAGGAAGGGTGCAACAATTTAAACAAGCATCAACTATTAAAACGGATTTGGTTTTTTTTGACAGAGGAATACCAGATGTTTTTGCATATATGAATTATTTAGGCGTAAATTATCCATCCATTTTTGTTGATGAAAGTAAAAATAACACCTATTTTAATCCCATTTTTTTGATGCCTCCATGGAAAGACATTTATATTACCGATAATGAGCGTTACGAAAGTTTTGAGCAATCATTAGCCATTTACAATCATTTAAAATCCGCTTATAAAAGTTTAGGTTATACTATTGTTGAAGTACCGTTTGGAACAGCAAAAGAACGTGCTCAATTTATTTTAGAGAATATCAATTAATATTCTATAAAAAAATGCCAAGTTGCTTTGTTTGAAGGCAAAAGTCATTAAATATTTAGTACTAAATTAGAAAAAGACTTAAAATAAAAATACATTTAATTCTCAAAACATTTAATTTTTAATTTGCAATTGACAGCACTTGCCCTTTTACAAAAATATTGGAAACATCAAAAATTTAGAAAATCTCAAGAAGATATTATCAATCATGTTATTAACGGAAAGGACGTTTTGGCTTTACTTCCAACAGGTGGAGGAAAATCTGTTTGCTACCAAATACCAACCTTGCTAACCGAAGGTATTTGCATTGTAGTTTCTCCTCTTATTGCTTTGATGCAAGATCAAGTAGATAGTTTAGTTAGAAAAGGAATAAAAGCCATTGCTGTAACTTCTAAATTAACAGAAAGTGAAATTGTTATTGCTTTTGACAATTTAAGATATGGAAATATTAAATTTTTATATCTGTCTCCAGAAAAATTGCAATCGGATTTTATTCAAGACAAAATAAAGCAACTCAAAGTAAATTTAATTGCTATTGATGAAGCACATTGTATCTCAGAATGGGGTCATGATTTTAGACCAAGTTATTTACAAATAAACAGCCTAAAAGAAATACTGCCCAATACTCCAATAATCGCACTTACTGCAACTGCTACGGATGAAGTAGTTAAAGACATCGTAAATCTTGTTCCACTTAATAATCCACAAATCTTTAAGGAAACTTTTCATCGTGAAAACCTAGCTTATCAGGTTTTTGAAACCGAAGACATTTACCATCAATTAAAGCGGATATTAAATAAAATTAAAGAGCCATCTATCATCTATGTAAGTTCTCGAAAAAAAACAAAAGCTATCAGTGATTATTTGAATAAATTAGGATATAAAAGCACCTATTATCACGGAGGATTATCCAATTCCTTTAAAGAAAAATCTTTTAAAAAATGGATGAATGAAGAGCTAACTACTATGGTTGCTACCAATGCTTTTGGAATGGGAATTGATAAAGACAATGTAAAAGCAGTCATTCATATTGATGTACCAAACAGTGTAGAAAACTATGTTCAAGAAGCAGGAAGAGCAGGAAGAAATGGCAAAAAAGCATTTTCGGTTATTTTGTACAACAATGCAACTTTGCATGAATTTAACAAAAAAATTAAGCACAGTATTACAGAAATTGAGTATTTAAAAAAGATTTACAATCACTTAAATCAGTTTTTTTATATCTCTAAAGGAGAATTATTAGAACAGTCTTTTACGTTTAATTTACAAGATTTTTGCGCACAGTATAAATTGAATATTTTTAACGCATACAATGCCATTTTACTCTTAGAAAAAGAAGGTGTTTTATTGTATGAACATCAGTACAATAAACAAAGTGCACTTCTTTTTAAAGTGTCTAATGAACAGGTATTAAACTACACAAAAGAACATGCTAAATACCGTAATTTAATCCAAGTTTTGTTAAGAAGTTACGGTGGAATTTTTGAAAATAGTGTTTTGATAAACGAATCATTTTTAGCAGAAAAATTAAACACCACAAAAAAACATATTATTGCTTCATTACATCAAATGGAGAATGATCACATCATTCAATATTTACAACAAACCCAAAATACAAGCATTCAGTTTTTAGTGATGCGAGAAGACCAAATTACGATTAACCGAATTTCAAAAAACATTCTACAACGCAATAATATCAAGAAAAATAAAGCTGAAAAAATGGTAGCTTATATTCAAAATGATAAAATATGTAGAAACTCACAACTCCTCTCCTATTTTAACGAACAAACTTCAAAAAAATGTGGTGTTTGCGATGTTTGTTTAAAGGAAAAATCCGCTACAAATAACACATATCAAATTAGTATTAAAATTTTAAAGCTTTTAGAAGGTCAAAGCGAATTATCTTCAAAAGAAATGATACTTTTGCTCAAAATTACAAAAGAAAAATTAATTGATGCTTTACAAATATTACTCGAAAAAAACAGCATTAAATTAACAACAACCAACAAGTATAAAAAAGTCTAAAATGAGAGATATACGCATTGTTTTTATGGGAACTCCTGAGTTTGCCGTAAATATTTTAAAAAAAATATTAGAAAAAAATTATCAAGTAGTTGGTGTAATTACCGCTCCAGACAAACCTGCTGGTAGAGGACGAAAAGTACACGAATCTGCTGTTAAAAAATTTGCTTTAGAAAACAATTTAAACATTTTGCAACCAACCAACTTAAAAAGCGAATCCTTTTTAGAAGAGCTAAAAGCACTCAACGCCACTTTACAAGTGGTCGTTGCGTTTAGAATGTTACCAAAAAGTGTATGGAATATGCCAATATACGGTACCTTTAACTTACACGCCTCATTGCTCCCAGAATACAGAGGAGCTGCGCCAATAAATTGGGCAATAATCAATGGTGAAACTAAAACAGGTGTTACTACTTTTTTTATAGATGAAAAAATTGATACAGGTGAAATTATTCTTCAAAAAAAATGCAACATTTTAGCAGATGAAACTGCTGGAGAACTCCACGATGAATTGATGCACATAGGCAGTAAATTAGTAGTAAAAACCATCAAAAAAATAAAAAAGGATACTATTAAAACCAAACCTCAACCAAATAGAGTTCCCAAACATGCTCCTAAAATTTTTAAAGAAACCTGCAAAATTGATTGGAATGACTCCTTAAATAATATATATAATAAGGTAAGAGGACTTTCTCCTTATCCTGTTGCATGGACAACGCTTTACAATGGAGAAAACAAAACAGAGCTTAAAATATATAAAGCACGAAAAGTAAAAGATACGCATCAGTTTAAAATTGGAAGTATTCATCCTTCAAAAAAAGAATTAAAAATTGCTACAAAAGAAGGTTTTTTAATCATTGATGAATTGCAAATATCTGGAAAACGCAAAATGGATGTTAAAAGTTTTTTAAATGGTTATCAATTTATCGAACCAAATTACGTGCTCTAGTAGTGATATTTATTGAAAAAACAGTTATTTTACCTAAGGTTATTAACAAAATGGCTTATTTATTAACAATTTGATGTTTTTTTTGGATAAAAACTTGCGTAAAGCCTTTTAACACCTATATTTGCTGTGCTATAAAAAGCAAAATTTTATTTTTAACCAATTAATATTTATTATTATGAACAAATCAGAATTAATTGAAGCAATGGCTTCAGAAGCAGGAATTTCTAAAGCAGCAGCTGGTAAAGCATTAGCTGGAATGATGGACGCAGTAAAAGGTAGTCTTAAAAAAGGTAACAAAGTATCTTTAGTAGGATTTGGATCTTGGGATGTTTCTAAAAGAGCTGCTAGAACAGGTAGAAATCCTCAAACAGGAAAAGCTATTCAAATTGCTGCAAAAAATGTAGTAAAATTTAAAGCTGGATCTGAATTAAAAAATTCTGTAAACTAGAAATTAAGTTTATTAAATTTATAAAACTCTCTTTTTTTTAAAGAGAGTTTTTTTTTATTCAAAAAAAGGAGTATATTTATCGTGTAATTAAACACAATGTCAGATTCATTAAAAAAAGGAAATATTCTAATTGCAGAACCAACCATATTAAATGATAAATCATTTAACAGGTCTGTTATTTTTTTGACAGAACACAACAAAGAAGGTTCTGTTGGCTTTATACTAAATAAACCTTCCAATTATACTATTGATGAGTTATTACCAGAGCTTAATTATTGTAAACACAAAGTGTATAACGGAGGACCTGTTTCTATAGACAACCTCTATTTTATACATAAATTACCAGAACTCATACCAAATAGTATTCATATAAAAGATGATATTTTTTGGGCAGGAGATTTTAATATTGTTAAAGAGTTATTAGAAGAAAATCGTATTCCTTCAGATAAAATCCGTTTTTTTCTAGGTTATACAGGTTGGAGTTCTAATCAACTTTCTACTGAAATGAAAGAATCAAACTCTTGGATGGTTAAAAAAAATGAATATCCAAACATTTTATCTGTTGCTTCCACTTCTTTTTGGAAAAACGAACTCATAAAATCTGGAGGTGATTATCAAATTTGGGCAAATGCTCCCGAAGATCCTAATATGAATTAAGTTTTTTATCTATTAAACGATTAATTTCTCTCAAAAATTACAAGAAATAAACTTTAAATAATAGCTAAATTTTAAGTATAGATAT
>CAZYKN010000188.1:0-4787 GCA_964648135.1 uncultured Flavobacteriaceae bacterium | reverse complement strand
ACACTTGATAACATGGCAACACCTTGTTCTGTAAATGCCATCGGAAAATATCTTGTTCCACCCCAACTTGAGGTGCCAAATTGGCTCCTCAAGTTTTCTAACTCTTCTTTTGTTAATTCAAACATGAAGTCAGCTGGAAAACGATCAATATTTCTTCTAACTTGCCTTTTTAATTGTTTTGTTTCCACACCATAAAGTGTAGCTAAATCACTATCTAGCATTATTTTTTCACCTCTAACAAAATATATTTTATTAGTGATAATTTCATTTGGTATGTTTGTTTTATTATTCATTCACTTAGTTTCAATAACTTAATACAAAAAAACAAGATTGATTAAGGTGGCGAATTTAGTTAATTTGTAGTAAATATTAAAGGTAGAATTGAAAAAGTACTAGTTTTTAAATTGCAATAAAAATTATAATTGTAATTTTGGAATGATGAAAAGAAGCAAAATACTTGTATTTATTGTTTTATTGAGCTTTTTATCTTGCAAAAAACAAGATAAAAATACCAATTTATTAGATATAAAAAAGCTGCATTTAAAGGCAAACAAAACAACTGCTGATTCTACTTTAGTGCTGTTAAATGATGCTTTGCGCTTAATTAATCAAACTGCTGCTACTCCTGACTCTTTAAAAGCGGAAAACGATTATTTATTTGGTACTTATTTTTTACAAAAGCATCAATTAGATTCTGCTTATGTTTATTTTAACAAGGCTATTTTGTTTTCTAAAAATAAAATTACTTCTGCAAAAGAAAAAGAATATTTTAAATCGTTGGCTTATTTGTATAAAAAAAATGGCGATTATCTAAACAGTTTAAGCATTTTAGACAAGTTAGAAAACGGCATTAAAAATCAAAAAGATTATGCAACTTTAGCTGAGATTAACAACCAAAAACAAAGTATTTATAAGCTGTTAAAGAATTTTAAAAAGGTAATTAAATACAATAAAAAATCTGTTACCTATTTTGCTTTAGCAAAAGACACAAGTAAGTTAGTGAATAGTTTAATCTTACAATCTAGTTTACAATATTATTATTTTAGAAACAAAGAAGCCACGTATAAACTGTTAGACAGCTTATTAACCATTAAATTCCATCCAGGAAAGTATAAAAACATTCTAAACAATCAGATTTATCAAAATTATGGAATTTTTAAATATTACGATGGTGATTATCAAGAATCGTACAAAAACTATTTTAAAGCTATTCAGTATTTAAAAAATCCAAAAACAAAGGCAGATTCTCTTGGATTAGCAAATACGTATGCAAATATTACCGAAGTTTTAATTGAATTAAAAAAATACCACCTAGCTAAAAAATATATTGATTCGGTGGATATTTATTCTTCCGTTTTATCTATTAATTTAACGGATTTCCATTTACAAAACAAGCTTCGTTTATCTTATGAAACTAAACGTAATTTTGATGAGGTTTCGTTTGATTTATTAGCCTTAAAGAAAAACATGAACGCTAATTACGAAGAACATATTAATAAAGAACTTACAGCGTTAAAAGAAGCGAATAAAAAGGAAAAAGAACTCCTTATTGCTAATCAGCAAGTAAGTTTAAATAATGCAAAGTTAAAACGGAAAGAATTGATATTATTTTCCATTTTAGGGTTTTTTATTTTAAGTGGTTTAATCGCTTTCTTATTTTATAGACAAAAAAAATTAAAGCAAGAAAACGAAGCTATTTTTATGCAGCAACGCTTGTTTAGAGCACAAATGAATCCTCATTTTACTTCAAATATTTTGTCAAATATTCAAGAATTAAATTTAATTGATTCTAAAAAAGCCAATAAATATTTAATTAAATTCTCTCGACTTTTAAGGTTAAATCTTGAAAATTCTATGCAGAATTATACACTCATAGAAAAAGAAATAGAAGTGCTAAGTAAATATTTAGATTTGCAACAACTCCGTTATCCAAATTTATTTGATTACGAAATACAAACCAATGATATAGAAACCGATTTACTTTCCATTCCACCTATGCTTATTCAACCTTTTGTAGAAAATGCTATAAAACACGGATTTAAAAACATTGATTACAAAGGAAAAATCACGATTAATTTAACCGAAAAAGAACCCTTTATTTTCTGTCAAATTATTGATAATGGTGTAGGTTTAAAAGCAAGTAAAAAAGAGAAGGATCATCGTTCTGCATCCATTTTATTAATTAGAAAGTTGCTTAAAAGCATGATTAATCAAGAAGTTATTATCAAAAATAATGAAACTGAACAAGGAACTATTGTTGAATTTAATATTCCGTTTAAAGAATAATAAATATGTTTGCAAAATAAATTCCTTTAAGTGAAAAAATTAGCACTCTATTTTATTTTTACTTTTTGTTTTTTCAATGTAAATGCGCAAAAAATTGAAAAAGCAATTGATAATAAAGAGAAAACCATTAGCCTTATAAATGCTTTTGTACAAAGTACTTATAAAGGAAATACCATTACGGATTTTAACTATTTAGACATCAATACCAAACAAGCAGGTAAATACACACTCATCCTTAAAATATTAAAATACAAGAATTTTAAGGAGAACTTGGCCTATTTTATCAGTCAAAAAACAGATACCGTTTTATTTAACAAACAAAGTAGAAAATTTAAGGATAATTTAGCAACATCAATTATTAAAAAAGCGATTAAAAATAGAAGAAAACATTTCAAGCAACAACAATTTTTTAAAGCTACTTACTATTCAAAACAACAATTTTATATTAAGAATGCTCCAAAAAAAATACTTGGTATTGATTTAGGAGATTTAGGAGGAGGATTAGACAGCACAAGAAGTGGTCAGATTTATTTATCGGAAACTTTTTCTACTATTTGGAAAAAAAGAAATCAGTTTAAAGAACATATAAAAGCGGTAAAAGTAAATGGCTTAGAAAATAAAACAGGATTTAATAATGTTACAAACAACTATTATAACCTCTATAAAAATACGGTAATTTTAGGTGATGAAATTATCTCTCCAATCGCCAAATTAGCACCGTTTTTTTATAAATATAAATTAGTGGATAGTGTTCAAAACAGCAACAAGACCATCAGTTATAAAATTAAAGTTATTCCAAGAAGGAAAATAGCTAATGTTTTTAATGGATTTATCTATATTTCTAAGAAAAATCATCAATTAACTAAAGTGAATTTATATGTAAAAGGAAAACAAATTCAGCAACCTAAAATTGATAATATTAAATTAAAACAGGACTTTATTTTTCATAAAAAACAAAATTTATGGTTGGTTTCTAATCAGGAAAGCAGCTTTAAATTTAATCAATTTGGTATTCATTTATATGGAAGTATTTTTAGTCATTATCAAGATTACAACTTCCATAAAAATACAGTAAAAAACCAATTTAATGAACTCCTGTTATCTTTTGATGATGATGCAACTAAGAAAACGGATTTATATTGGATTAAAAATAGACCAATTCCTTTATCAAAAGAAAACCAAAAAGAATATTATTTAAAAGAACAAATTTTTAAGAAAAGGCACACAAAACTTTATTTAGAAAAACAAAACACAAAACAAAATCATTTTGAGTGGTCAGATTTAGTATTTGATTACAATCACAGAAATTTATATAAGCACAATAGATTTAAAATCAGTTTTCCTTTAAATACGATGTATAATACAGTTCAAGGTGTACACAGTACTTTAGGTTTTTCTTATTTTAAAGACCGTAAACATCAAAATTACAATATAAAGACTTTGGTGAATTATGGATTTTCAGACAAACAACTCAGAGGGTCAAGCAGTTTTAATTATCGGTTTAATGATAAGGTGAATTCCATTTTATCTATATATATAGGTAGAAAATTAACCGAATTTAATGATCCATATTCCACTGCACCACTTTTCAATACACTGAGCACCTTGTTTTTTGAAGAAAATAATTCAAAATATTACGATAAATATTTTAGTGAACTCAACTACCATCAAGAATTGTTTAACGGTTTCTTTTTAAATGCTAAACTCTCTTACGAAAAACGAAAACCCGTATTTAATCACTCGTATTTTACATTTTTTAATTGGAAGGATGCAGTATTTACTTCCAACAATCCGTTGCAACCAAACAATTTTAATAATACAGCTATTAAACCACACAATATGTTTAAAATAAATATAAAAGCTACCTTTAAAATAGGACAGCAGTATTTATTATATCCAAATAGAAAAATAAATTTAGAAACACACTATCCAAAATTGAGTTTACAATATATTAAAGGAGTATCTTCTAATGAACAAAAATATAATTTTGATTATTTAGAAACCCGTCTTTTTCAAAATTTTAAAATGGGTAATAAAGGAGTATTTGCCTATAATTTTAAAATAGGAAAGTTTATAAACAAAAAGGAGTTGTCTTTTATAGATTATAAGCATTTTGATATTACACAAGTGCATGTAAGCTTGGTAAAAGATTATACCAATCATTTTGCCCTTTTACCAGCTTATGATTTTAGCACGAAAAATCCGTTTGCCGAATTACACATTGAGCATCAATTTAAAGGTTATGTATTAAATAAAATACCAATTATCAATAAATTACAAAATAAATTAATTATTGGCGCAAATACTCTTTTTACTAAAGAACATAAGCCATATTCAGAAATTTATTTAGGATTAAACAATATAGGTTTTGGAAAATATCGCTTTTTAAGAATGGATTATGTGCGCACTTTTATTGGTGATAAATCTACTGGAAGTTTTATTTTTGGATTGAGTTTGTAAATTACTAATAATCAGTTTTTAACTTAAAAATTAACGTAATT
>CAZYKN010000187.1:0-4794 GCA_964648135.1 uncultured Flavobacteriaceae bacterium | reverse complement strand
ACCAATTACATATTAAAATAAGCCTAATAAATTGTTGTTAAATTCTATTTTTCCCTATTCAAAATAGGTAAAAACAGAAAAGACAAACCACCAAAGGTAAGTACCATTAACGTTTGCGAAATCCACATTAACAATCCAAAAGATGCTCCAGCTTCTTTATTTATTCCGTAGAGTGATAAAGCTGTGGCAACAAAAACAGGATAAGCACCAAAACCACCATTAGTGATAGACATGGCAACAGCACCTGCAATAAAACCAACTAAAAGTGCTTCAAAAGTAAGATGTGATGTTTCTGGAACCGTAAAGGTTACAGCCCAAAACATAGCAATATACATCAGCCAAATAAAAATAGTGTGAAAGATAAAAGCTCCTTTTTTCTTCATTTTTAAAATACTTCCAACACCTTCTATTAATCCGTTAATAAAGGTTCTCATTTTTATTAAAAACGGATGTGTTGATTTTTTAATGAGTTTAATTCCTGCGTAAGCAAGCCCAAAAAACAATACTAAAATAATAATTTTATTGGTAGGATTTACTCCAGAAAAATAGCTGATAATTAAATCTGCTTGATAAAAAAACACAATACTTAAAATAATTAAGAGCATCATAATATCTGATATTCTTTCGGCTACAATAGTTCCAAAACCTTTTTCAAAGGGTACATTTTCGTATTTGGCAAGTGTTGCTGCTCTAGCAATTTCACCAGAACGAGGAATGACTAAATTTAGCAAATACGCCAATAAAACTGCCATAATACTATTGCTGTATTTTGGTTTATATCCTAAAGGAGCTAACATAAAATGCCAACGATACGCACGAGAAAGGTGACTTAAAATGCCAAAAAATAGGGAAAGTAAAATCCACCAATAATTGGCGTTTTTTAAATTATATACAATTTGTTTTAGCTCTTCATTGGTAAATTTAGCAATGTAGATATAAACTAAAAAAACTCCCAAAAATATTGGAAGTAGTATAAAAAGTATTTTTTTTATTTTTTTATTCAAAGCCTAATTTAATAAATTCTGTTCATTTGGAAAAACCAAAGAAGGTTTAAACTTTTTAGCTTCTTCAAATTCTAAAATAGCAAAAGTAATGAGAATAAGCGTATCACCAACGGCAACTTTTCTGGCTGCAGCTCCGTTTAATGTAATCTCTCCACTGTTTCTAGGGCCAGGAATAACATACGTTTCTAAACGTTCACCATTGTCATTATTTACAATAAGTACTTTTTCGCCTTCAATAATATTGGCAGCATCCATTAAATCTTCATCAATAGTTATACTACCAATATAATTCAAATCGGCTCCTGTTACTTTAACTCTGTGGATTTTAGATTTTACTACGGTTACTTGCATGGCACAAAATTAATCTTTTTTAATTAGTTGTTCGTTTTTTTATAAAATTGTTTTAGAGTACTTTAATTAAAGCTGTATGTTATCAATTAATCTAATTTTACCAGCAAAAACAGCAATAAAAGCTCTTTGTTTTGTTTTTTTATCTTTTTTACCTTCAAAAGTTTTTAAATTATCTTCATTAGCAATGGTAAAATACTCTAATTTTAAAAGCGGATGTTTTTTAAATTTCTTTTCCACCCATTTGGTTACTTTAGATGCACTTTTTGTGCCAAACTTTTTCTTTGCTTTTTTTAATATTTTATAAATAAAAGGAGCAGCTTCTCTATATGCAGGAGTAAGTCTTGCATTTCTGGAGCTCATTGCAAGTCCGTCTTCTTCTCTAAAAATCTTACAACCCACAATTTTAATGGGCATTTTTTCAATTTCAACCAACTTTTTTATGATTTGCAATTGCTGAAAATCTTTTTCGCCAAAATAGCCACTGTTTGGTTGCACAATTTCAAACAATCTTTTTACGATTGTTCCCACACCATCAAAATGGCCATCTCTAAATTTGCCTTCCATTTCATGTTCAATTCCTCCAAAATTAAAATGTTGGGATTGTATATTTGTACTGTATATTTCCTTAACGGAAGGGATAAAAACCACATCACATCCAACACTTTCTAACAAGGTTGTATCTGCATCTAAAGTAATAGGATAATTATCTAAATCTTCTTTTTTATCAAATTGAGTAGGATTTACAAAGATACTCACCACGACGATATCATTCTCATTTTTTGCTTGTTGAATTAACGATAAATGCCCTTTGTGTAATGCTCCCATTGTAGGAATAAATCCTATTGATTTTTCTAATCTTACACTTTTTAATTCTTTTTGAAGTGTTGTTATAGTGTGATAAACTTTCATTATTCAAGTAATTTAAAGCTGCGAATTTACAAAAAATAATATTGGCTCTAGTTTTAATAATGTTATTTAATTCACCATAAAAGATGCTAAAAAGGGCACTAAGTTATTCGGAAAAATAGTATTTCATTTAGAACCTTAAATCCGCAAAAATATTTCTACTGCAAAGGTAAAGTGACTAATAAATCTAAAGCATAAATAGGTTGTATTGGTGTTGCTTTAGGAACGGTTTGTGAAAGAATAGTAGCCGACTGCGGAACTCGAATTTTTCAATTTACTACTAAGTTTCTTGCGGACTACAATGCTCATATTTACTACTATTTCGGCTATTATTTTATACTTTGTTGTGCGTTCGTTTTTCTTTATCTACCAATTTATTTATGTAAATATTTGTTGTCATCTAACTCAGTTATTAGTTCAAGCTTTTTATTTGAAACAATGTCTTGCGAATTAGTTGTCAAAGAGTTTTGTGGTTTAACTTTTGCAAGTATTGATTCTAAAAGCGGTAACATTCCATTTAAGTTTTTTGTTTTAATCATAAAATTCCAAACGGGTTCAAATTTTTTCCACCCACCACTATAAAATAAATGTTTTAATTTATGTTTATGAGAGTCATGATTGAAACTTGCTTTAAGAATATTAGACCAACTGTAAAACTCCTTATATGCCCAATTGTAACCGTTTTTTAATTCGTCTGCTGTGAGATTTGTTGTTTGATAAACTACATTTCTTGTATCGTATAAATCCCAATTTTTAGTCAAAATCCGTCCTTGTTGTTCCATGTCTTTATATAATCTTGTTCCTGGATATGGCGTCAATACGTGATAGGTAGAAGTTGTAATTGAATTTTTTACACCCCAATCAACTGTCCGTTTAAAAACATCTTTATCGTCTTCGTCAAGTCCAAAGACAAAACTTCCGTTAATCATTATTCCTAAAGAATGTAGTCGATTTACGGCTTTGACATAATCTTTTTGTAAGTTCTGTTTCTTGTTACTTTGTTTAAGGTTAGCAGGTGAAAATGTTTCAAAACCAACAAATAAACTCCTAAGTCCAGCTTCTGCTGCTTTTTCTATTAAGTTTCCACGCAACACAGAGTCCACAGTTGCTGCACCTTGAAAAACTCTATTCATTCCTTTCATTCCTTCAAATAGCTCACTTGCAAACTTTGCATTACCTAACAAGTGGTCGTCAAGAAAGTATAAATGTCTGCCTTGAAGTCTGTCTATTTCAGCTAATGCATCATCAACTCTTTGTGTGTAAAAGGAACGACCGCCTTCAAAAAATGCGTCTTTATAGCAGAAATTGCAATGGTGAGGACATCCTCTTGTAACTACAATAGAGTTCGGTACTAAATATCTATTTCTTTTTATTAAATCACGTCTTATAGGAGGAATTTTTTCTAATGTATGTATACTAGAGCTGTATACTTTTTTTGGAGTTTTATTTTTAAAATCTTTTAGAAACTGAGGAAATGTTTCTTCTCCAGGCCCTATAAATATTGTATCTGCGTGCTGGGCTGCTTCTTTAGGAAGTGATGTTACATGAAGTCCTCCCAGTAAAACGTAAGCTCCTTGTTTTTTATAATGGTCAGCAATTTTATATGCTCGATAAGCATTAGTAATATAAACTTGAATAATTACTAAATCTGGATTGTCATTTAAGTTTAATATTTCAACGTGTTGGTCTTGAAGGTCGATTTCATCTTCATGGGATAAATAGGCTGCTAAAGTTGCAAGTCCTAATGGTGGAAATAACGAATATTTTATTGGTCTCCAAAACGGACTTTCAGCTTCTGCAAGAGCAGGTAAAATCATTTTTACTTTCATACTTATTTTAAATTATTTTTTCGAAAAATTATTTACCTGATTCTAGTCTTTCCAAAAAGATTCATCAAGAATGAAATAAAAACTATTGCAAAGTCGACAAAAACATTATTGTTCTTAATGTAATATTTATCCCAAAACCAGGAAGTTTTTCTGTGTTGTCCACCATAAATTTGAGCATAACCTGTAATGCCAGGTTTTTGTTTCCATCTGATTGAATGATAATCATCATTCCACGAAAGTCTTTCAATATCATAATTTGTTAAAGCTCGTGGTCCAACTATACTCATATCACCTTTAAAAACATTTAAAAACTGTGGCAATTCATCTAGTCCCGTTTTTCTTAATAGTTTTCCTGTTCTAGTAGGTATTTCATTAATCATTGTTTGAAATTTAAAAATTTGAAAAGGTTTTTTATCCTTTCCAATTCTTTCTTGTTTGAATAATATTGAATGCCTCTCTCTAATAATTAGTAATAGTGAAATAATGATTGTCGGGAAAGCGAAAACTAATAGGGCTACGAAAGAAAAAATTATGTCAAAAGTTCGTTTCATTTATTGTCGTTTCTGTTTTGCACCGTCGTCCTAGCATGACGCACAACGTAAGAATAACAACGCTACCGTTTTAACAGTTTTGTTGTTATTCTAAGTTGTAAAGTTAGCTTAAATGATTGATTAGTCCAAGTATTGTTAATAAATATTGATAAT
>CAZYKN010000186.1:0-4810 GCA_964648135.1 uncultured Flavobacteriaceae bacterium | reverse complement strand
ATTTCATTCTGGATTTTAGTACGCTCTTTTTCTTTTTTATCAATATACAATTTAATTTCTTTAGTGCTTTTATTTTTCAGTTCTTTAGGTAAAGTGCTTTTGTCAATTTTTTGAATGTTAAACCCTTTTTCTTTTCTAGCATCTACCAAATCCCATGACGCATTTTTATATGCTTTAGAGCTTTTACTTACTGCTCTGTTTACCACTACTTCTTCTGCCAACTCATACGCATTATCATCTTGTTGTGCTTGTAAACTCATTTTTTTATAGCCATGATTGCCATAACTAATATATGTTTTATTCAGTTTTTTATTCAATTGAATAATAATATCATCATAAGGTGTTGAAATATGTACAATGTGTTTGTTGTGATTGATGGTTAAATATTCTCCTTTACCTAAGCTTGCTGCATCTTTCCATTTTCCGTAAACGCCATTTTTATACGTTCCGCAAAAAATAGTATTTACAACCACATCTTTTTCTAAAGCATCGGTAATCGCTTCTTTATATGATACATTGCCTTGTGTAAAGGCTTCATTTCCTGCAATAAATATCATGTTGAGGTCATTGTTGTTTTTTCCCCATTTTAATTCCGTTAAGGAAGATTTTATTACTGCTCCACAATACTCACTTCCACCATTAGTATCTAAGGAAAATAAGCGTTCAGAAATTTCATCTAAATCAGAACTAAAATCGATTACTTTTCTAATATACTGATCTCTTTCTTCAATATCATCATTTCCATATTCGTATAGTGCAATTTTTAAATTAGGAGTTTCATGTTCGCATTTAGCATACGATAACTCATTTACTATTTTCCATAATTGTGCTTTGGCTTGGTCTATTAAACCATCCATTGAATTGCTTGTGTCTAACAATAAAGCAACACGAATAGTTGATTTTTTTGGTTTTGGGTGTTCATTGATAGCGAGTACTTCTATATTTTTTGTATTGTTTGCCTTTGCATTGCAATTGAATAGACTTAAAAATAAAAAGCTGACTAAGATTGTTTTTAATGTTTTCATGATTTTTGGGTTTAATGGTTTAAATTCTTTCCAAAATTAATAGAACTTAAATCCATAAAAAACACTAAATGAGTTAGTGAAGCAAATCATTGAGTGAAATGTGTTTTTGAATGAGTAAAGCCTATTTTGCACCTAGTAAAACATAAGAAAAGGAGTTTGTTTAGTGTTTTTAGTTTTTTAAACCCTTATAAATGTTGTAGTTTTGTAGTGAATTTTAGAATAATGAAACCAAAAAACAATTTTTTATTACTGTTATTTTTGCTACTGTTTGTAACAGTGAATGCTCAAATAGCACAAGAACAGAAACAACATATTTATACAGATTATGTTGCAGATGAAAACGGAAATAGATTAAAAAATATTACCGTACAAGTGCAAGGTGGTGATCGTGATATAACGGATGTAAATGGTAAATTTACAGTAAAAGCAAAATATGGTGATCGAATTACCCTTTACCGAAATGGTAAAGAAATGGATTCGTATATTTACGATGGAAGTACAGAATATAAAATAAACGATTTTGGTTCTGATGTTGCAGCTCCTGCAATTGAAAAAAAGGAAAGCCTTTCGTATCATAAAGCACTTGATTCGGCTACTTATTATGTAAAGAAAAAGCCATTAAAAACCATTCAATTTGTTGAAAAAGCGTTACAGGCAACATCTAATAAGAAAAAGACAGCTAAAGCCTATGAAATTTTAGCTGATGCTTTTTATGAATTAAAGCAATATGATTTAGCACAAAGTAATTATTTGAGTGCTTATGAGTTTTATCCAAAATCAATTCCGTTACAACTAAAACTTGCAAAAAGTTATTATAAAAACTCGTTTTATACCAAAGCAAATTTATTGTTTACTCAAGTTGCTTATCAAGAAAAAGCAACACCATTTCAAAAAATTAAAGCTTTAGAAGGTTTGGCATCTTTATCTAAAAGAATAAAAAATTATCCAAAGGCATCAAACCAATTAAAATTGGCTTTAAGCATTGCTATTAATCATAAAATAACGCCAAAAATAACGAGCTTAAACACCAAGTTAGCAAGTGTTAATTTGTTAAAAGGTGATGTATCTCAATCTGATGAATACATTAAAGAATCTTTTGTGTCAGCAAAAAGAGAGAGTAAAAATAAAGCCATAGTGCAGACTAATAAAGTAGCCGATTTTTACAGCAAAAACAATCAAGTTGATAAAGAAATTGAACTCAGAAAAAGGACTTTAAAAGAATTGGATATTGAAAGTATTGATAAAATTGATTTGAATGAAAAAGAAGTGCTTTCAAAACCTAAAGTAAAATATGATTTAGGAAAAGCTCTCGTAAAGAAAAAAGCGTATAATGAGGCAATTACTTATTTTGAAGAAAGTGCATCCGAAGCCAAAGAAACTAAAGATATTGAAACTGAAAAAGAAGCAGTAAAAGGACTTTCAGAAACGTATGCAACTATTGGAAACGATAAAAAAGCCATTGAAAATTACAATAGATTATCAAAATTGGTTGATTTTTCGTTTAAAACGAAAGAAAAAGAAATTGCGCAAGCCATTGCACGAAGTAAAGATATTGCCAACAAGCAAAATAGAATTTTAAGTTTAGAGAAAGACAAAGCATTGCACCAAAGTAATTATGAGTTGAGTCTTGCGAATAATAAGCGTCAGAAATTAATTATTTATTCATTAATTGGTGGTTTGTTGCTGTTGTTATTGAGTTTGTTTTATATGTTTAAAAGTAATAAGCAACGTAAACTGGCAAATAATTTATTGGCTTTAAAATCATTGAGAAGTCAAATGAATCCGCATTTTATTTTTAATGCCTTAAACTCCGTTAATAGTTTTATTTCAAGTAATGATGAGCGAGCAGCAAACCGTTATTTAACAGATTTTTCTA
Organism: uncultured Flavobacteriaceae bacterium; assembly: GCA_964648135.1. Classification (GTDB taxonomy): domain Bacteria; phylum Bacteroidota; class Bacteroidia; order Flavobacteriales; family Flavobacteriaceae; genus S010-17. The sequence continues at coordinate 1,909 of CAZYKN010000186.1, read as the reverse complement.
CACTTATGCGAAGTGTTTTAGAAAATTCTGAACAAGATTTTATTCCGTTAGAAAAAGAAATAGAACTATTGAGCTTGTACCTTAAATTAGAACATTCACGTTTTAAAGATAAATTTGAATATCAATTTAGTGTAGATGAAAAAGTTGATGTAAAATCGTTTAAAATTCCGCCAATGCTCTTGCAACCTTATGTAGAAAATGCTGTTTGGCACGGATTGCGTTATAAAAAAGAAAAAGGTTTGCTTAAAGTTGTCATTCAGCAAATTAAAGAAGATACTTTACAAATTATTATTCAAGATAACGGAATAGGAAGAATACAATCAAAAGCTTTAAAGTCAAAAAATCAGCAACAAAAAAAATCAAAAGGAATGCAAAATATCAAACAACGTGTTGCTATTTTAAACGAGATGTACCATGACAAAGTGGATGTTTCAATAACCGATTTATACAATGATAAAACAGGAACTCAAGTTATTCTTGTTTTAAAGAAAGATTAGAATTGTTGCATTCCAAAAAAATAATCTATTTTTGTCTAGATGAAAAACAGAAAATTAAAAAACATTATTGTATCAGGAGCAAGTAGAGGTATAGGCTTTGCATTGGTAAAGTATTTTGCTACCAACGGACACCAAGTTTTGGCTTTGTCTAGAAATGTAAAACCATTACAAAATGTATCAGAAAATATCACTTCTTTAAAAGTTGATATTACGAATGAGAAAGATTTAGACCAAGTTTCAGAATTTATTACAAAACATTGGAAACAAGTAGATATTTTGATTAATAATGCAGGAAAATTAGTACATAAACCTTTTGCAGAAACTACCTATCAAGATTTTTTAACAGTCTATAATGTAAATGTTTTTGCTGTAGCTATATTGACCAAACGTTGTTTTCCATTTATGAAAAAAGGAGCACATGCCATTGCTATTAGTAGTATGGGAGGAATTCAAGGCTCGCTTAAATTTGCAGGATTATCGGCTTATAGCTCTTCAAAAGGTGCTGTAATTACCTTGTATGAACTTCTTGCAGAAGAATATAAAGAAAGTGGCATTGCCTTTAACACCTTAGCACTTGGAGCAGTACAAACAGAAATGTTAGCAGCGGCTTTTCCCGATTATAAAGCACCAATAACCGCAGAAGAAATGGCAGATTATATTGCTCATTTTGCTTTGACAGGAAGTAAAGTGTATAACGGTAAAGTATTGCAAGTTTCAAATACAACACCTTAAAATTTAGCTTTTGTCAGAATTTAAACTCATTCATAAATACATTCCAAAAGCGTCTATTCCATTAGTGGAAAGCTTGTTGCGAAAATATAAGTTTTACTTGATTATCAAAAATAATCGAAAGACAAAACACGGTGATTTTAGACCTTTGTCTAATGGTAGAATGCAAATTACCATTAATAATGATATGAATGAATATCGGTTTTTAATTACTTTTATACATGAAGTTGCTCATTTGGTAACTCATAAAAAGCACAAAAGAGTAAAACCACACGGAATAGAGTGGAAACTCCATTTTCAAGAATTGATGTTGCCTTTTTTTAAACCAGCAATTTTCCCTAATGAATTGATGCCTATTTTAGCAAATTATATGCGAAATCCTAAAGCGAGTACAGATTCTGATATACAACTTTCTTTTGCTTTAAAACAATTCGATGAAAAATCAGATAAAAATTATATCTTTGAAATTCCGTTACATACCAAATTTATTCACAATAACAAAGTATTTGTAAAAGGAGAAAAACGTAGAGTACGTTATAAATGTATGGAATTAAAAACAAAAAAAGAATACCTTTTTCATCCAAATGCAGCAGTGGATTTGGTGGAGCGTTAAGAGAAGACGGAAGATGGAAGATGGAAGACGGAAGACGGAAGATGGAAGACGGAAGACGGAAGATGGAAGA
>CAZYKN010000185.1:0-4827 GCA_964648135.1 uncultured Flavobacteriaceae bacterium | reverse complement strand
AAACTTTTAGTGCATTTTGAAATGCATTTATTGCAGGTTTGTAATATTGTGGACTACCGTTTTTAGACCAATTATATAATAAGGTTGCTTTTTGTAAAGTGGCTTCGCCTAAAAATTCAGGAATATCGGCTTCTTTAAAATATAAAATTGCTTTGCTTATTAAATTTTTAGATTTTACAAATTCATTTTGATAATTGGCAATTTCTGAAGCGCCAATTAACACCAAACCTGCATTTACTTTTAAGTCGTTTTTTTCTAAAAAAGAAATACTTTTTTCTTGTAACTCAGTTAACTCTTGTAAAATTTCTTCATTATAAGGGATTGATAATTGTTTGGTTAAACAATTAATAAGTACTAAATTAAGTGCGTTTTTTTGCTCTTTGGTTTCTGTTTTTGGTAAAACGGAACGCAATAATTTTTCAGCATCTGTTACTAAATTGTTATCTAACAATAAATTGACGTATTGTTTTACGGAAAACAATTTGTCTTTGTTTAATTTTCCTGTTTTAATGGCTTCTTCATAGATAGTTTGCAGTGTGTTTATGTCTACATTTTGATCAACTGTTCCAAAATTGTAAGCAATGGCTAAATTATGATTAGACGTATTTTTTAAAAACTGAATTTGCTCTTTAGTTATCGGATAGCCAAATTGTAAATTTGCAATAATTAATAAATGTTGGTGTAATTCATCATATTCTGATACAAATTCAAATGCCTTTTGCATATTTCCTAATTTATAGAAAACAATGGCTAAAAGATTGTTTTTTGTTAGTGGTAAAGAAGGAAAAAGATAAGGAAATTCCGTATCGTTCCAGTCAATTACTGGTATTAACATATCGTTTTCAACTCTAATGGTTGCATTGGTGATTTCTAAATTAAAATCGCCTACTTTTACTAATTCAGATAATCTATCGATTGAATTAATGCAGTCTTCAATAAATTTTTTTTTAGTTGTTGTTAATATTGTAATCATTTTTATTTACTTTTTGTGTACCACGAACATCTTTTGCTGCGGTTTTTTGCATATAATTTGCATTAATTTCGGCTAATCTTTTCGATCTAAAATCATTTATTTTTTTAATTAAAATATGTTTTGGATCTTTGGTGTCTATAAAAACTAAGGAAACTTGCCATCTACCAAAAATATATTCTATTTTGGTTTGCACTTCGGCATTTAATAGCCAAGTATCTTTTGGGTTGTTTCTTTTTGACATTTTATTTTCTGCTAATTTTCGCAGGTTTTTCATTTATCATTTTTCATTTCAACCTCATTCCATTAAAACCTTTATCAACTTTGTTTTTTCTATGATTTCAAATTTCAGTTCTCTATCGCTTGTATCTAAATCGTTATCTAATAGTATTTCACGTATTGCTAATGTTCTGTCGCCTTTTAAATTTCTTGATTTTAACAAAAATTGTGTTGGTTCAAACATTTTTACAAACCATTGGCTCGTAACGGGTGTTATTAATATTTTTTTTTGATCTTTTACATAAGTAACGTATGCGTAATGAATATTTCCAAAAATAGAGGTTACCGTATCAACTTCTAAATATATATGTGATGATTTTAGGGTTATTTTGCTCATTTATTTTTTATTTCCAGCTGATATATGTTTTCGCAAATTTATCATTTACCATTTTTCATTTCAAGAAATAACAATTTCTAATTCTTTCATAATTAAATCGACTACTTTATCACCTGCATCTTGAACCGTTTTACTTAATGCGACTTCTAATTTTGTGTTTGATACTGCAATTAAATATACTTGAATATCTTTAGGATAGGCATCTTGCAATATTTTTTTAGCATACGAAAGTGCCTGATCCCATTTCATACCATGTAAAAAAACCATTGGATCATTTTCTGGAGCCCTTAAAACTTCTTCGGCAGGTACTTTGTATAATGTTCCGTCTAGTTCATTGGTGTTTAATACAGCATCAATCATAATTATTTTTTGATGTCCTTTTAAGCCAAAAATAACTTCAAAAGCAGCAGTACCCATATCAAAAATACTAATATTTTCATTTTTTCCAATTTGTTTTTGTAATTGTTCAATTGCATATATTCCAATAGCATCATCACTACGTACAGGGTTTCCAAAACCCATTATGGCTACTTTCATTTGGTTTGTTTTTTATAAAATTAAAAAACTTTCTTAAGCAATACTTAAGAAAGTTTTATTTAACTATTTGTATTATAAATGTTTACAGTTTGAATTTTGAAAGTTCTACGCCACTTTGTTCATCGTGAGCGTGTACAGTACACACCAAACACGAATCAAAAGAACGTGCAACGATACCAACTTCTACAGGATCAGAAGGGTCGTCAATATCAATACCTGTTAAAGCACTTTCAATAGGACCTGGATTGCCATCTTTATCATTTGGACCAACATTCCAAGTAGTTGGAGCCATTACTTGATAATTTTTAATAACGCCATTTTCTAATTCGATCCAGTGTGCTAAAGCACCACGAGCAGCTTCGGTTGCACCAAAACCTTTTCCATTTGGTTTTTCAACTGGTTTGATATAAAAAGGAGCGTCTAAATCTATTTCAGATAGCCATTGATCAATTAATTTGTATAATCTTGGTGCTTCATGAACACGTGCCAAAACTCTAGTAAATACACTTGCTCCTCCTAATTTTTTATAAGCATCAATAAAGAACGGATCTCTAATTTGGTGTTCGGCATTTTTAGGATTACCATTCATTAAACAACGTGCCATTGGTCCTGCTTCTACAGCATGACCATCGTACCTTGGTGCTTTTGCCCAAGAATATTTTTCATCAAAATTAGAATCTTCTAAGGTTTGTGATTTTACTGGTGATGGTAATGGCTCTTCCCAAGGATGTAGTCCATCTTCTTGATTTTTATACCAAGAATGTTTTACATGTTCACTTACTTTTAAGTGATCAAATTCGTGCCAATTTTCACCATCAAAAAATCCACTAGAACTAATTAAAGCGGCATTTCGTCCTTCAATAGTAGGGTTATTGTACATATCTTTATGCAAGTATGTTCCAAATGCAAGGAATTTACCAACGCCTTTACCAAAATCTTTCAAACCAAACTCTTGTCCTGCTCTTATTAATAAACCTAAATCGGAGTTTTTATGTGAATCTGATTCTTCCATCCAAGCCAACATATCATCCCAAGATTTAATTTCTAAATATCTTTCTATGGTACAACCTAACCAGATTGGCTCTAACCAATCGTTTTTAAATTGTGTCATAATTGCGTGTGCACGTGTAATATCTTTTAAAGTAGGAGCACACATTACACCACCAGGAACCATATAACTTGAATGTGGCCATTGACCACCAAACAAAGCATATACTTGTACAGGTAATGCAGATGCAGTTAAGCCTTTTTGAAAAGTTTCTCCTACATAAGCAGACCAACGTTTAACTACTTCTTTATATAAAGGTTGGTCTGCGAATTTTTTATTGGCTAAATCTGTTGCAAAAATGGCATAAAACCATCTTGGAATACTTTGTATGGTTTCTGTAGCTTGACCAATTGCTCTTAATAATAAGGCGTTTGGTGGCAATTTTGTTCCCCAAGCAGTATCCAAAGCTGACGATGCACAATATAAGTGCGATCCTCCACAAATTCCACAAATTCTTGGTGTAACAATTAATCCAGACTGTGGGTCTTTACCAGCCATAATTTTTTCAAAACCTCTAAACATTGCTGCTTGAGTATGCGCACGAGTTACCTTGCCGTTGTCGATATAAACTTTTACGTCTAAATCTCCTTCAACACGACCAACTGGCGATATATTTAATTCTTTTACTGTTGACATTTTTTATATTTTTTAGTTGGTTATTATTTAGAGGCTTCCATAATACGTTTATTTCTAGGCATCACTTTTTGGAAACCTGCTTCTAAGTAGTATGCTAATTTACTTGTACCAGTAGGTACTTCTTTAGGAAAAACACCTAAATGTTTCATAGTTTTAAAAACGGAACCTTTCATTAAATCATTATGAGGAAAACCTGGTTCTGTACACCCTAAACAAGGATGGTTTGAACGAGTTTTACTCGATTGGCGATTCCATAATATATTATTACAAGAAGCTCTTGTTAATGGTCCTCTACAACCAACTTCGTAAAATAAGCAACCACCACGTTTACCAAAGTTACCATCTACTTTTTGAGCAAAGTTGGTTACGTTAGTACAACCGTCTTGTACAAAATCTGTAAAGAAAGTTTTGGGTCTATGATATTCATCTATTAATACATCGCCAATTCTTCCTACAGAAATTGCTACCAAAATTTGTGTAATCCAATCTGGATGTGCTGGACAACCAGGAATATTAATAACAGGTAAACCTCCTTTAGATACATAATTTGCACCTAAAAAGCCACCTTTATTTTTCTTTAAAAATTGCATTCCTGTAGATTCACTTGGGTTTGGAGCAACAGCAGGAATTCCTCCCCAAGTTGCACAATCGCCAATAGCAACTACGTAACCTGCTACTTCAGAAAGTTCTTTAACCCAATCCATCATTGGTCTGTCTGCAAAATAATTCATCGTACCTGTTCCGTTTGGACCTTGAATAATTGATCCTTCGTAAACTAGAATATCCATTTGCACCTTACCAGCAATAATATCTCTTAATAAATCTTGTACTTGATCACCTATTTGCAAACCTGTTGTAGGATGCCATAAAATGTTAAGTCCAAAATCTGTAATAAGTTCTACTACGGTTGGTTCTTCTGCGTTTAAGAAAGACATGGTGTTTCCACTACACGCACCTCCTTGTAACCATAAAACGTTTGCCATATTATATATGATTTTAGTTAGTAAAGTCTGCAATATA
>CAZYKN010000184.1:0-4834 GCA_964648135.1 uncultured Flavobacteriaceae bacterium | reverse complement strand
ACCACTTAAACTTACCTGTTGAGATAGATTTTACCTATAATCGTAAAATAAACTATATTTATGATGCAAATGGAATAAAATTACAAAAGAAAACTATCAACTGGAATAACATTATTAAACAGATTATATGGATGGTTATCAATACGAATACAAAAGGAAACTGATCTTATTAAATATCCAAATAGCACCTATATTTTATCTGTTCTATGCAAGTTTATGGCAAAAAATGCGGAGAATAAACACGTTAATCACCGCAAATAATAATGCGAATATTTTTTATACGGAGAATAAGCCTTATATTTGTCGCATAAAAAGCGGAGAATGTTTAAACCTTATATACATCAAAAAGAAAATTGGCCTAATTTTGAGTGGAACAGCAATTCATTTATTGAATTAATTAGTGAAGTACGAAATCTTCAAGGAAAAATTGTTGGAAAAATGGAAGCCTTAGGTTTTAATTTAAGAAATGAAGCCGTACTTGAAACATTAACCCTTGATGTAATTAAGTCCACAGAAATAGAAGGTGAAATTTTAGATATAGCACAAGTTCGTTCATCATTAGCAAGAAGGTTAGGAATAGAAATCGAAAATTCGGTATATTCTGAACGAAATATTGATGGAGTAGTTGATATGTTAATCGATGCAACGCATAACTATACAAAAGATTTAACCAAAGATCGTTTGTTTAGTTGGCATTTTGCATTATTCCCTATGGGAAGAAGTGGATTATTTGAAATTACAGTAGGGAATTGGCGAGAAGATACAACTGGACCAATGCAAGTCGTGTCTGGTGCAATGGGAAAAGAAAAAGTTCATTTTGAAGCACCAAATTCCAAACTCGTCTCTAATGAAATGGAAATTTTTTTAGAATGGTTTAATTCAAATAAAAAAATAGAACCTATTATTAAGGCAGGAATTGCACATTTATGGTTTGTTACAATTCATCCTTTTGAAGATGGTAATGGACGTATTTCAAGAGCAATTACTGATATGTTATTAGCAAGAGCAGATGGAGTTCCACAACGATATTATAGTATGTCATCACAAATACGAAAAGAAAGAACATCCTACTATGAAATTCTTGAAAAAACACAACAAGGAAGTTTAGATATTACAAATTGGCTAAATTGGTTTTTGAATTGCTTATTAAATTCTTTGAAATCTTCCGAAACAATATTAACTAAAGTGTTGCACAAACATAAGTTTTGGAATAAATATGCAACTGAAATTCAAAATAAAAGACAAAAAAATATGTTAAATAAATTGTTAGATGGATTTACTGGAAAATTAACAACTTCAAAATGGGCAAAAATTAATAAATGCTCACAAGATACAGCTTTAAGAGATATTCAGTTTTTAATAGATAAAGGAATATTAACAAAAGAAAAAGCAGGAGGAAGAAGTACAAATTATGAGTTAATAGAAATTAAATAATACCTGCATAGAGCTAAGTATAAACCGAACCGTTGTTTAAACGATACTTATCTTTTCAATTATCCATTTTAAAAAACATAGACCTTAAACAAGTTCTACTGCAAATTTAAGGTAATTAGTCTAAATTATCCATTATAGTTTCATTAGAACCTTAAAAAATAATTAAATCACAGCCTATCAAATACAAATTTTACTAACTTAGCCCTTTAAATATTTTTGTAATGAACAACCAATTATCCAATAGAATTAACAAATTACCCGTTTCGCAAACCTTAGCAATGGCAGCAAAAGCTAGAGCGTTAAAAGCTGAAGGTAAAGATATTATAAGTTTAAGTTTAGGAGAACCTGATTTTAATACACCAGATTTTATTAAAAAAGCAGCAATTAAAGCAATTGAGGAAAATTACAATTGGTACACACCTGTAAACGGATATTTAGCTTTGCGAGAGGCTATTTCACGAAAGTTTAAACGAGATAATAAATTGGTTTATTCATCAGAGCAAATTGTAGTTTCTACAGGAGCAAAACAAGCTTTAGCTAATACAGTCTTAGTGTTAATAAATCCAGGTGATGAAGTGTTGTTACCAGCTCCGTTTTGGGTAAGTTATGAAGCTATGGTAAATTTAGCTGATGGTGTTTCAGTACCCATTCCTACTACAATAGAAAACGATTTTAAAATTACTCCAGAACAGTTAGAACAAGCCATTACTCCTAAAACAAAATTATTATTTTTTAATTCACCTAACAATCCAAGTGGTTCTGTTTATAGTGAAGAAGAGTATAAAGCATTAGCAAAAGTTCTAGAAAAATATCCTAATATTTATGTGATTTCTGATGAAATTTACGAACACATTTTATTTAAAGGCACAAATTATAGTTTTGCTAGAATAGAAAATATGTATGATAGAACCATTACGGTAAATGGTGTATCAAAATCCTTTGCCATGACAGGATGGCGAGTTGGTTATATTGGAGCTCCAGAATGGATTGCAAAAGCTTGTACCAAAATGCAAGGTCAAATTACTAGCGGAACAAATTGTATTGCGCAAATGGCAACTATTGCTGCTTTAGATGCTCCAGTTTCTAAAATTAAATACATGGTTGATGAATTTAAAATTAGACGAAACTTAATCTTAGAGTTGTTAAAAGACATTAAAGGCTTTAAACTTAATTTACCAGAAGGCGCATTTTATGTTTTTCCTGATGTTTCATACTATTTTGGAAAAACTATTAAAGGAGTAAAAATTAATAATGCCTCAGATTTTTCTATGTTTTTATTAGAAAAAGCGCATGTTGCTACGGTAACAGGTGAAGCTTTTGGCGTACCTAATTGTTTGCGTATTTCTTATGCAACCTCACAAGATTTAATTATTGAAGCAATGAAGCGAATTAAAGAATTACTTGATGAATAAGTGAAGTTTTAAGTGAAGATCTAAAACACATTTTTAATTTTATATCCTTTTTGCTACTTTTCCTAAAGTCTTGTGATTATGGTTAAGAAGTACTCTCCACTAATTTTCGTCTATAAGCCGTCAATAATTTAGATTTTGAGATAAATCCGTAATATTTACCGTCTTTAATTACAGGTAAGTTCCAAGCACCAGAGCCTGTAAATTTTTTCATAATTTGTTCCATGCCATCTTTTTCATAAAAAATAATATCTGGTGTGCTGTGCATAAAATCTCTTACATATACTTTTTTACATATTTTTTTATTAAACATAATAGAACGCACATCATCTAAAAGTACAATACCTAAAAACTCATCATCTTCACTTACCACAGGAAATAAATTTCTACTGGATTTTGCCACTGCTTTTTTAAGCATTTTACCTAATTTCATCTCTGGAGTAATACGGATAAAATTTTTCTCAATAACCAAATTAATATCCATTTGCATCAAGGCATTTTTATCTTTATTCAAGGTCATTAATTGTCCTTTTTTAGCCAATTCTGATGCGTAAATATTATGTGGAATATAATGTTTGGTTATTATATATGAAATAGACGACACAATCATCAACGGAATAAACAATTCATAACCACCTGTAATTTCGGCAATTAAAAAAATAGCGGTAAGTGGAGCTTGTAAAACACCTGCCATTAAACCAGCCATACCAACCATTGCATAATTGGTTGTAGATAATTGATGTCCAAATAAATTAGTTTGATTAATAATAGTTGCAAATACATAACCAGAAACACTACCTGTAAACAAGGTTGGTGCAAAAACACCTCCAATTCCACCAGCACTAAAGGTAAGTGACATGGCAATAACTTTAAAAACAACTAATCCAACTAAAAAGCTAATGATAATCCAAATATTATCAGACACCATTCCAAAAATATTATTTTCTACAATTCCATTTACATTGTCTTTTAAAATATTATTAATAGTTTCGTAACCTTCACCAAATAAAGGAGGAATAAAATAGGTGAAAACACCAATTAAAACACCACCAATTAATAACCTGTGATAAGGATTTTTTAATTTCTTAAACAAATCACCTATCCAAAAATAGATTTTACTAAAATAAATAGAGGTTGTTGAAGAGGTAATTCCTAAAATAACAAAAAAGAGTACTTCATTTAATTCAAATTTATCATTTAATTGAAAGTGTAATAGTATTTCATCACCTAAAAAGAAATAAGAAGTAAGAATTGCAGTAATTGAAGCTAATAAAAGCGGAATTAAAGAAACCATGGTTAATTCCAATCCAAAAATTTCAACCGCAAATACAATACCAGCAATAGGTGCTTTAAAAATAGAAGACATAGCTCCTGCTGCTGCTGCACCAACCAATAAAGTACGTGTAGTTTGATTAAGATGAAATAACCTTGAAAAATTAGAACCTAAAGCAGCACCTGTTGCAACAGTAGGTCCTTCTAAACCTACAGAACCACCAAAACCAACCGTAATAGGTGCTGTGAGTATAGAAGCCCACATTTGATGCCTTGACATAATTGCTTTTTGCTTAGAAATAGCAAAAAGTGTAGAAGGAATACCATGACCTACTTTTTTCTTAACTACATATTTTATAATAAGAATAACAATAAGTAAACCAATAATAGGAAATACAAAATAAAAGGCATGATGTATTTCTTTAATAAATTTACCTTCTAATAAAGACTGAATTAAATGTGTTAAGTTTTTAAGCGTAACTGCACCCAAACCAGCCAGCAACCCAATAATAGCACTTAATATATGTATAAATTGCTTTTGAGGAATATGTTTTAATCGCCAAATTAAAAATTTTCTAAATAAAGAGCTCGGATTAGGCATTAGTTATCATCATTATTTTGTTCTTCCTTCATTTCTTGATCTTTGAGTTTTTTACGATCCGTTTTTTTCTTTTTCACTAAAAATATAGCTACAGGAATAAAAACAATAACTCTTAAGA
>CAZYKN010000183.1:0-4842 GCA_964648135.1 uncultured Flavobacteriaceae bacterium | reverse complement strand
AAAACGGGAAAAGATAAATAATTTATAGCGTATTTTGATGTTGAATTGGTATTAATGGCAAACTAGGGCAAACTCATACTTTTTTGTATTAAAGTTGATTTGCTTGTCATTCCTGCGTAGGCAGGAATCTTAAGATGTATCTAATTAAACATGAAAATTATAAATTTAAAATGAATCAATTTTAATTAAAATTATAAAAGACTATTATTCAAAAGATTCCTGCCTTCGCAGGAATGACATAATAAAGATAAGAAAATAATTTTATAAGCAAGTATTGTTAAATATTTAATAAACAGTAAGTTGTGATTATTTCTGTTTTTAAAAACATTTCATTTGCGCAAACAAATAAAATAACCGATTTTTGTCCTAATGCAAAAAATATTCATATCCTTATTTTTTATTCTTAGTATTTCTTCTTTTTCTCAACAAGAAAAAAATACTTTTAGCTATATTCAAGCGAGTACTTTTTATGGAAATATTTTAAAGCACAATAAAAATGTAGGACATTTTTTAACAAATCATCCTACAGGTTTTATGCTAAGTTGGAACAAAAAAACAACAGGAAAAAACGCTTGGGAACACCGTTTTAATTATCCAGATTTTGGAGTTTCAATGGCTTATCAAGATTATAAAAATCCTATTTTAGGTAAATTGTATTCCCTTTATGCACATTACAATTTTTATCTTTTACCAAGAAAAAACAACAATCAATTGGTGTTGCGTGCAGGTTGGGGAATTGCCTATAACACCAATCCGTATGATAAAGTAACTAATCCTAAAAATGTAGCCTTTGGTACTGCCATAAATTCAAGTACCTACTTTAAATTGTTTTATAAACGAGAACATATTATCCACAACCTTGGTTTTAATGCTGGTTTAACTTTTATCCACGCTTCAAATTCAAGTGTAAAATCTCCCAATACTGGTGTGAATGTTTGGGCTACAACCATAGGTTTGAATTATAATTTACAAGATGAAACCAAGTTAGATTACCTTCCCTTTAAGGAAGAAAAAAAATACAAAGAGAAAATAAAATATAATTTTGTGTTTAGATTTGGAGCTAATGAAAGTGATTATATTGGTTCTGGAGTAAAGCCTTTTTATGTGCTTTCTGCTTATGCTGATAAACGTATTGGAAGAAAATCTGCTTTACAATTTGGAGCGGATTATTACGTTTCATATATGTTAAAAGATTATATTGAGCTCAATTACCAATTAGATCATACCTATAAAAAAGGCGATTTTAAACGTGGTGGACTTTTTGTAGGTCATGAATTATTTATCAATAAACTTTCATTGATTACACAACTAGGTTATTATGTGTATTATCCTGTAGAAGTGGAAGGTAGAATATACGAACGACTAGGTTTAAAACGTTATTTTAATAACAAATGGTTTGTTTCTATAAGCCTAAAAGCACATGCAGCTAAAGCCGAAACCGTTGCTTTTGGAGTTGGAATTAGATTGTGATTTGATAAGAGAAAATAGAGAAGAGAGTATAGAAAAAAGAAAAATATAAATGAGAAAACTTTCCATCATCAATAAACTAATTTACGTTATCAATTATATTTTTGCAATATTGTTGTTAATAGGTTTTGTGTTGCCTTATATTTCTCCTAAAACAGCACCTAGCCTATCGGTGTTAAGTCTTTCTGTTCCTGTGTTAATTATTGTAAATCTTCTTTTTGTTATTTATTGGTTGGTTGGATTAAAAAAGCAAACTCTCCTATCTCTTTTCTGTTTAGGAATTGGATATTTTTCTTCCTCACCATTATATATTTTTTCAAATTCAGCAACTAAAGCAACCAATGAAATCAGCATTATGAATTACAATGTGAGGTTGTTTAACGCATATCATTGGTTTAAAAAAGAACATATTCCAACACAAATTGCTCATTTTATAACAAAAGAAAATCCAGATATTGTTTGTGTTCAAGAATATAGTCCTTTATCAGAAATAACATATCCTTTTCAATACATTAAAACATTAAAAGATAAAGGAAAATTTGGTCAAGCCATTTATTCTAAATACAAAATCATAAATCAAGGTTCATTAGATTTTAAACATACGTCAAATAATGCTATTTTTGTAGATGTGATAAAAAACAGAGATACTATTAGAATTTATAATGTACATTTTGAAAGTTTAGGTTTAAAAGTAAATAAAGAAAACCTCGGACAAAAGTCCTCTGAAAAACTCATAGAACGTATGGGAAACGAGTTTATTAAGCAGCAAAATCAAGTAGAACAAGTAGTTGCTCATAAAAATAAATGTAAATATCCTGTTTTTATTAGTGGTGATTTTAATAATACTGCTTATTCATGGACATACAATCACTTAATAACCAATATGAAAGATAGTTTTATTGAAGCAGGACATGGTTTTGGAAAAACTTTTCAGTTAAAACAAATTCCGTTGCGAATAGATTTTATTTTTGCAGATAAAGCCTTTATCTTTACCGAACATAAAAATTACAATTTAAAATATTCTGATCATGAGCCTATAATGGCAAAAATTGGAATTTAAAACACCTCTTTTCAAATTGAAAAGAAAAATATAAACTGAATTAAATACTTATATAATGAAAAAAATAATACTAATACTTGCTTTTATTCTAAGCTTTCAAGCCTTTTCACAAAAAAAAGAGCTAACCATTAACGATGCTGTTTTGGGTTATTATAAAGGATTATATCCTAAAACAATGTACAGTTTACAATTTACAGATGATAACCATTATATTTATAGAGAAGGTAGCGAATATCTTATTAAAGGTATTGAAGATGAAAGTGTTGAAAAAATAAGCTTAGAACAACTTCAAAAAACCTATTCAGACTTAAAACGTTTACCTAGAATTATGGAGATTGATGCTACTAATTTAACTTTTACTCAAGGAAATTCGGTGATAACCTACAACTACAAAACAAATACCGAAACAAATAAAACAACCTACAACGAAAAAGCGCAAAATAACGATTATAAAAACGGAAAAGTAGCTTATACTATTGACAATAATTTATACATCGCAACTTCAGATAATCCAAAAATTGAAGTAACTAATTATACTGATAAAAATATTGTTTCTGGTCAAGCTATTGCACGTTATGAATTTGGAATTTCTAAAGGTACTTTTTGGTCTCCTAACGGAAATTATTTAGCCTTTTATCAAAAAGATGAAAGCAATGTAACTAACTATCCTTTAGTAGATATTACCACTTATCCTGCAACACTCAAAAATATAAAATATCCAATGGCAGGACAAGGTTCAGAAATTGCTAAAATTGGTATTTATGATGTTGAAAATAATAAAGTTACCTATTTAGATATTGATACTTCAGATGAACATTATTTAACCAATCTTTCTTGGTCTCCAGATGAAAAATATGTCTTAGTTGCCGAAGTAAATCGTGGTCAAAATCATTATGAGTTAAACACTTATAAAATAAAAACAGGTAAAAAAGCCAAAACTATTTTAGAAGAAAATAACGATAAATGGGTAGAGCCAGAAAACGATGCTGTATTCCTTCCAAATAGCAATACAGAATTTTTGTGGTTATCAGAAAAAGATGGTTTTAAAAACGTATATCACTACAACATTAAAGGAAAATGTAAAGGTCAAGTTACCAAATTTGATTTTGTGGTAAAATCTATTTTAGGCTTTGATAAATCTGGTAAAAATGTTATTGTTTCTGCCACAGGAAAAGATGCTAAAGAAACTCATGTGTATAAAGTAAATATTGCACATGGAGAGCAATATAAACTAACTTCAAAAAGTGGCACACACAGAGCGCAACTCAAAGGCGATTATTTAATTGACAACTTTAGTAGCTTAATAATTCCTAGAGAAATAAATATACTAAACATTAATAATATGGATGAGAAGAATATTTTTAATGCAGAAAACCCTTTAAAAGATTATAATATAGGTACTACACAGTTTATTACTTTAAAGTCTAAAGACGGATTTGATTTATATGGTAGAATGATAAAACCAGCAGATTTTAATCCTTCAAAAAAATATCCTGTTTTGGTTTATGTTTATGGTGGAACTCATGCGCAATTAGTAACCAATTCATGGCTTGGAGGAGCCAGTTTATGGATGCACTGGTTGGCAACTCAAAAAGATTATATTGTATTTACTTTAGACAATAGAGGCTCTGAAAATAGAGGTTTTGCCTTTGAAAGTATTATCCATCGTAAAGCAGGAGAAGCTGCAATGGAAGATCAATTAATAGGAATTGATTATCTTAAAAACTTCTATTATATAGACCAAAATAGAATAGCTGTTCACGGTTGGTCTTATGGAGGTTTTATGACGACTTCTTTAATGCTTAGACATCCAGGAGTTTTTACCACAGCAGTTGCTGGTGGACCCGTAACCGATTGGAAATATTACGAAGTGATGTACGGAGAACGCTATATGGATACACCACAAGAAAATCCTGAAGGTTACGCCAAAGCTAGAGTTGGACAATATTTAGAAAATTTAAAAGGAAAATTATTAATCATTCACGGTAGTGTGGATCCAACCGTTGTACCTCAACACAGTATGACTTTATTAAAAGAAGCAGTAGAAAAAGGTGTACAATTAGATTTCTTTACCTATCCAATGCACGAACACAATGTACGTGGAAAAGATAGAGTACATTTAATGACCAAAGTGTTGAATTATATTATAGATAATAATAAATAAGACTTTATTTTAAGGTTCTACTACAAGTTTAGTGGAAAGATGAATATTTTTAAAGCTTACTCAAAAAAACCTCGCTTTTCTCATACCTTTGGCTGATTTATACCAATTCTATTTCAAAATGCGCTAAATAAATTTGAAATATTTTTTTGTT
>CAZYKN010000182.1:3755-4858 GCA_964648135.1 uncultured Flavobacteriaceae bacterium | reverse complement strand
CCATTTTTAGGAATAGTTTTTGTTATCTTTGTAAAGTATTTAATAATTCGTTTTTTTATTGATTGATAATTCAGTGAAATAACACTTCAACAAATTAATATGAAAAAATATATTGCAACCACAATGATTATTCTATTCTCAACTTTTATTAACGCACAATCTAACTACGAAAGTAACTGGAAAAAAGTACAAGCATTTGAAAATAAAGGATTACCAAAATCAGCTTTAGCTGAAGTAGAAACTATTTATCAATTAGCAAAAAGTGCTAATAATAGTGCACAAATAATTAAAACCATTTTGTATAAATCTAAGTACGCTTTAATTTTAGAAGAGGATGCGCAGTTAAAAATTATTAATAACATTAAAATGGAAATTGACACAGCACAATCTCCTGAAAAAAATATGTTAGAAAGTATTTTGGCTAATTTATATTGGCAATATTTTCAAAATAACCGATATAAATTCTATAATCGTACCAATACTTCAGAAAAAGTAGATAAAACGGATTTTAGAACTTGGGATTTACACACCATTTTTAAAGAAATAGATCTACACTTTCAAAATGCACTTGCCAATGGTTTAATTTTGAAAAACAGCTCTTTAACTCCGTTTGATGAAATTTTAAACACGCAAAAAGGCTCTAAAATTTACAGACCAACAGTGTATGATTTTATTGCGCATAAAGCTTTGGGTTTTTACAAGACAGGCGAAAGCAATTTAGCGCAGCCTGAATATAAATTTGAAATTGATAAACCAGATTTTTTAGGAAGTAATCAAGAATTTTTAAAAGCAAATTTTTCTTCAAAAGACGAAAATTCACAGAAATTAAAGGCCTTACTGTTATATAAAGATTTAACAGAATTTCATTTAAAAGATGAAAAAATAGATGCTTTAGGAGCAATTACTTTAGAACGATTAAATTTTGTACTTCAAAATGCTCGTTTTTCAGATAAAGAAGCAGTGTATTTTAATACCTTAAAAACATTGCAAAAAAAGTATAGAAATAATCCGTTTTCAACTGAAATAGATTTTAGAATTGCGCAAATTTATCGTCAGAATGCTAATAAATACAATGAGCAAAGTGGTAAAAAATATCAATTTGA
>CAZYKN010000182.1:1717-3655 GCA_964648135.1 uncultured Flavobacteriaceae bacterium | reverse complement strand
CTTTGCCACAGATTCTAACGGATTTATCAGTTTTACACCTTCACAACATCACAATCAAGTAGAAATAACTGTTAAAAAAGGAACTGATAAAGGTGTGTTTAGATATTATAATTTATACGAAAATCGCAACAATAGAGATCATACTAATTTTATAAATAATCAAGTGTTTTTATTTACTGATAGAAGTATTTATAGACCATCACAAACCGTTTATTTTAAAGGAATTGCAGTTGAACAACAAGAAAATAAATCCGAAGTTATTGCAAATGCCAAAGTACAAGTTACTTTAAAAGATGCCAATTATCAAGAGGTAAAAACATTGGAATTTGTTACTAATGAATTTGGATCGTTTGCAGGAGAATTTATTTTGCCAAATAACGGATTAACAGGTCAATTTCAAATTGTTATAAACGGAACAAAACCAATGAAACGAGTGCTTTCTATGCGAGGTAAAAATAATGATTTCCGTAAAATGAACGGACAAGTAAGTTTTAGCGTAGAAGAGTATAAACGTCCTAAATTTTCTGCAAAATTCAATAAAATTACTCAAACTTTTAAATTGAATGATGAGATTAAAATTAAAGGAACAGCCATTGCCTATGCAGGAGCAAATATTACCAATGCCAAAGTGGTTTATCGTGTAAAACGAAAAGTACAATATCCTAGATGGTGGTATTGGTACAGACCTTACGGATACAGCTCTGAAGCGCAAGAAATAACGCATGGAGAAACCAAAACCAATGAAAAAGGTGAATTTGAAATTCCGTTTTTGGCAAAACCAGACCTTTCTGTAAATAAAAAAGATTTGCCTGTATTTAATTACGAAATTACAGCAGATATCACTGATATTAATGGAGAAACAAGAAGTACAAGCACCGTAGTTCGTGTTGGTTATCATTCACAAACTATCGCTATAAATGTAGATACTCGTTTGGATAAATCCGTTAAGGAAAACACCATCACTATCAATTCAAAAAACTTAAATGGCGAATTTGTTCCAATCAAAGGAACTCTTAAAATTTACAAAGTAAAAGCACCTAAAAATGTGTATCGTAATCGCCCTTGGCAAATACCAGATTTTCAAGAAATACCACAAGATACATTTGAAAAATTATTTCCTCACGAAGTGTATAAAACGGAAAAAGAAGCATTAGGTGAATTGGTGTTTACCACAAATTTTGATACTTCAAAAGAGAAGAAAATCACTTTAAAAAAGATAAAAAAATGGCAATCTGGTGCTTATATTGCTGTAGCTGAAGCTGAAGACGACTTTCATCAAAAAGTAACCGATAAAGCACAATTTAGTTTATTTAGTAACCGTGATAAAACAGTGGCTGACAAGCAATTTTTTGATATTAGTCTAGATAAAGAAGAATATAAAGTAGGAGAGAAGGTCAATGTAAAATTAGGAACAGCTTCTAAGGATATGACCGTAGTAATTTATGTAGAAAAGCAAAAGAAAATTGTAGATACTAAAATTATTCATTTAAGTAATGAAGTAAAAACAATTGCTATTCCTGTAAATAAAGAGGATTTGGGAGGTTTTGGAATTTCGTATCATTTAGTGAATTACAATTCGTTTTTAGGTAGTAATCTAACCGTTTCTGTACCTTTTGAAAAAATGGATTTAGAAATTGAAACCCTAACGTTTAGAGATAAATTACAACCTGCAAGCGAAGAAACATGGAGTTTTAAAATTAAAGGAAATAAAAAAGATAAAGTACTAGCCGAAGTCTTAACCAGTATGTATGATGCGAGTTTAGATCAATTTAAAACACATCAATGGCAATTTCAACCAATTTACAATGTGTTTTATTATCCACAAATTAGAGTTGTGGCAGGGAGTAGTTTTGGTGTAAATCAGTTTAGAAACTATCAACCTTCATTACATTATGAACCTATAAACCATCAATCTTATGACGATTTGAATTGGTTTGG
>CAZYKN010000182.1:0-1617 GCA_964648135.1 uncultured Flavobacteriaceae bacterium | reverse complement strand
AGAACCAACTTCAACGAAACCGCTTTTTTCTTTCCACAATTAAAAACAGACAAAGACGGTAATATCAGTTTTAGTTTTACTGCACCAGAGAGTTTAACCAAGTGGAAATTGCAATTATTGGCACATACCAAAACATTAAAATCCGCTACAAAAACGTTGGAAACCGTAACGCAAAAAGAGTTGATGGTTTTACCAAATCCACCACGTTTTTTACGTGAAGGAGATGAGATTGTTATCAGCTCTAAAATTGCCAATTTAACGGATAAACAATTAACAGGTCAGGCGCAATTAGAATTATTTGATGCAATTACAAATAAGAGTATTTCAAAAGAGTTGTTGATAGGAGGAAAGACCGAAGACGGAAGACCGAAGACAGGAAACGGAAGAGAAAACTTCTCTGTTTCCTCAAAAGGCAATACCAACGTATCATGGACATTACACATACCAGAAAACATCCAAGCAGTACAATATAAAATTGTTGCCAAAGCAAGTAATTATTCCGATGGAGAACAAAATGTGTTGCCAGTTTTATCCAATAGAATGTTAGTTACGGAAACAATGCCAATGTGGATAAGAAGTAAGCAAACCAAAACATTCACTTTAGATAAGTTAAAAAATACCGTTTCTAGCAGTAGAAAAAATCATAAATTAACTTTAGAAGTTACTTCTAATCCTGCTTGGTATGCAGTTCAGGCTTTGCCATATTTAATGGAATATCCGTATGAATGTGCAGAGCAAACGTTTTCACGTTACTATGCAAATACTTTGGCTAGTCATATCGCAAATTCTAATCCTAAAATACAGCACGTATTTAATCAGTGGAAAAATAGTGATGCTTTGCTGAGTAATTTAGAGAAAAATCAGGAATTGAAATCCTTAATTATTCAAGAAACACCTTGGTTGCGTGATGCACAAAGTGAAACCGAACAGAAAAAACGTATCGCTTTATTATTCGATTTGAATAAAATGAAAAATGAGCAAGAAAACGCCATCCATAAATTAAAACAATTGCAAATGAGTTCTGGTGGTTTTCCTTGGTTTAAGGGTTCTCGCTACGAAAACAGATACATTACGCAACATATTATAGCTGGTTTTGGGCATTTGGATAAATTAGGAGTTTTTGATAAAAATGACGAGAAACAGCAAACCAAAGATATGACTAAACGTGCAATTTCTTATTTAGATAATCAAATTTTAAAAGATTATAATGATTTATTAAGAAGAGCGAATAAAATGTATGCAAATGACACTGATAAAGAGCAAAAAATTAAGGAATACTTAGAGAAAAATCACACTTCACATTTCCAAGTACATTACCTTTATACTCGTTCATTTTTTAAAGATGTAAAAGTGCCAAATAGAGTGAAAGTAGCCTTTGATTATTACACCAAACAATCTTATAAATATTGGTTAGATTACAATTTATACAGTAAAGGTTTGATTGCTTTGGTTTCTCATAGAAATGATCATAATGCTAAAGCGGAAGAGATTTTACGCTCATTAAAAGAAACCTCTATATCCAATGAAGAACTAGGAATGTATTGGAAAGAAAACACAAGCAGTTATTATTGGTATCAAGCACCAATTGAAACCCAAGCTTTAATGGTAGAAGTTTTT
>CAZYKN010000181.1:0-4869 GCA_964648135.1 uncultured Flavobacteriaceae bacterium | reverse complement strand
AAAATTACCAGCAATACCATTAAAAGTATAAACGTAATCATCAGCCAGTTTTGTGTTGCTAAACTCCTTATCATAAACCTTTGTTAAATGTATTTTATAACACAACAAAACTAACATTTATTTGTTTTATCTTTGCATAATATTTCTAGATAATATAAAAAGTAATGAATAATACACTTGTCATCATACCCACTTTTAATGAAAAAGATACTGTTGAGCGTATTATTAGAGCTACTTTTGCCCAAAAAAAAGCCTTTGATATTCTAATTGTAGATGATCATTCTCCAGACGGAACGGCACAAATTGTTCAAAACCTCCAAAAAGAGTTTCCTAACAATTTATTTATTGAAAATAGAAAAGAAAAAACAGGTTTAGGAGCTGCATATATTCATGGTTTTAAATGGGCTTTAAGTAAAGAATACGATTATATTATTGAAATGGATGCCGATTTTTCACATCATCCTAAAGATTTAATTAGATTGTATAGAGCGTGTGAAAATGGAGCTGATTTATCTATTGGTTCTCGGTATATTGATGGTAAAATTAATGTAGTTCATTGGGATTTTAAGCGGATTTTACTCTCTGTTTTAGCCTCAAAATATGTGCGTTTTATTACTAGAATACCTGTTTTTGATACCACTGCTGGTTTTGTGTGTTATAAAAGACAGGTTTTAGAAAAAATAGATTTAGATTCAATTCATTTTGTAGGTTATGCTTTTCAAATAGAGATGAAATTTAAGGCTTGGAAGCACGGTTTTAAAATTAAAGAAGTAGAAATTGTTTTTACCGATAGAATTGCAGGAAAATCCAAAATGAATGGTTCTATTATTTCAGAAGCCCTTTTTGGAGTGATTAAAATGAAATTAAAAGGGATAAAAAAATAAACGATGAATATTTTAATCAGAAATGCACAAATTGTAAATGAAGGAACTATCGTTAAAACCGATGTACTCATACAAGACAACATCATTAGCCAAATAAAGGATAATATTAAAACCAACCTCAATGTTCAAATAATTGATGCAAACGGCAAGTATTTACTTCCTGGTTTAATTGATGATCAAGTGCATTTTAGAGAACCTGGTTTAACGCATAAAGCAACTATTGCTACAGAATCTAAAGCTGCAGTTGCAGGTGGAATTACTTCTTTTATTGAAATGCCAAACACTGTGCCACAAGCAACTACACAAAAAAAACTGGAAGACAAATTTAAGATTGCTGCAAAATCATCGTATGCAAATTATTCGTTTATGTTTGGTGGAACAAATGATAATTTAGAGGAACTCCTTAAAACCAATCCCAAAAATGTAGCTGCAATTAAATTATTTTTGGGTTCTTCAACAGGAAATATGCTGGTAGATGACCAAGAGGTACTCGAAAAAATATTTTCTTCAACCAATATGGTCATTGCTTTACATTGCGAAGACGAAGCAACCATACAACACAATTTAAAAAAATATAAAGCGCAATTTGGAGATGATATTCCTGTAAAATACCATCCTATAATTAGAAGTGCAGATGCGTGTTATATTTCCTCTTCAAAAGCAGTAGCACTCGCTAAAAAAACAGGAGCAAGAATTCATATTTATCATTTATCTACAGCTATTGAAACCGAATTGTTCCGCAATGATATTCCGCTTAAAGATAAAAAAATAACCGCTGAGGTTTGTGTTCATCACTTATGGTTTGATGATAGCGATTATGATAAAAAAGGAACACTAATTAAATGGAATCCTGCTATTAAATCTAAAACGGACAAAGAAGCCTTGTTAAAAGCCTTATTAGATGATAGAATAGATATTATTGCAACAGATCACGCACCTCATACTTTAGAAGAAAAATCAAGACCTTATACCAAAGCACCAAGTGGAGCTCCGTTAGTGCAACACGCATTACTTGCTCTACTAGAAATGTATAAAGACAATAAAATATCTTTAGAGAAAATTGTTGAAAAAGCCTGTCATAATCCTGCTATTTTATACCAAATAGAAAAACGAGGTTATATTAAAGAAGGCTATTTTGCCGATTTAGTTTTAGTGGACTTAAATAAACCGCAAACTATCACTAAAGAAAACATTTTATATAAATGTGGATGGTCGCCTTTTGAAGGAACTACTTTTTCATCAAGTATTTTAATTACCTTTGTCAATGGAAGCATTATATATAATAAAGGTATTTTTAATGAAAGTATTAAAGGAAAACGCTTATTATTTAATAGATAATTAATAAACTTACATGCAAAAAATTACATTTATTTTCATTCTATTCCTCGCTTTTTCATGTAAAGAAAAAAAGCCTCAAAAACCAACTCATTTTATTGATAAAAATAAGATGATTGATTTAATTGTGGATATGAAAATTGCCGAAAAAGCCAGAACAATCCAAAATAAAGATAAAAAAAAGAATATAAACTATATGGCTTATGTCTATGAAAAATATAAAATTGACAGCACTCAATTTAAAGAAAATAATGATTATTATACCGATAATATAGCGCAATATCAAGAAATTTACGAAACTGTTCAAAAACGATTAAAAGATTCTGTCGCTAAATATAAAAAGCTCAAAAAAGTACATGATTCTATTGTAAGAGCAAAGAAAAAGAAGAAACCCAAACTAAAAATGGATAAAAAAAAGTTGAAAATAGCTTCCATTCCTTCTAAAATTAGAAAAACACCAACACCTTTAAAAAAGTAAAATAACCTAAAAATTGCACTTTGAACCTTATTATTGATACAGGAAATACGAGAACTAAATTGGCTCTTTTTAAGAAAGAAGAATTTATTTCTGTACAAAAAATAAAAAACACAGCTGTTTTAACAGAACTAAAACTGCTTTTTAAAACAGAAGCTATTCAAAACTGTATTATTTCATCAGTTGCTGGTATTCCTCAAGAAATTTTACAATTTTTAACGAAACAAAGTCGGTTAATAATTTTAGATTCAACCACTAAAATTCCGTTTAAAAATCTATATAAAACACCTAAAACATTAGGAGTTGATAGAATTGCACTTATGGCAGCAGCTCAAAAAAATCATCCAAATAAAAACGTTTTAGTTATTGATGCAGGAACTTGTATTACCTACGATTTTTTAAATGATAAAAACGAATATTTTGGAGGCGCAATTGCTCCAGGTCTTAAAATGAAATATAAAGCAATGCACCAATTTACTGCTAATTTACCTTTATTAAAACCAAAAGCAAATGTAAAAATAGGTAACTCCACTAAAAACGCTATGCACCAAGGAGTTGTCAATGGAACAGTACTTGAAATGGAAGGCATTATCCATCAGTATAAAAAAAATAACGATAATTTAACAGTAGTTTTAACAGGAGGAGACACAATTTTCTTGGCTAAATTGTTAAAAAGTAGCATATTTGCCAATCCTAATTTTTTATTAGAAGGATTAAACCATATTTTAAATTATAATTTATAAATAATGATTAAAAAAATAATAGTATTAGTTACTATTCTGGTATCGATAAACAGCTTTGCTCAGGAAAATAGTATTTCACCATATTCCTTTTTTGGAATAGGTCAAGTTAACGAAGCTCAAACCGTGTCAGAACATACGACAGGTGTTGGAACAGCACTTAATAGTCCGTTTAAATTGCATTTTAGTAATCCAGCTTCCTTAGCTGCATTACGATTTACAACATATACTCTAGCGGCAAAAAATGTTTATACCAAAGTAGATGACGGAACAAATCAACAAGCAACATCAGCTTTTGGGTTGTCGTATTTAGCCGTAGGATTTCCAGTTGGTAAAAAAGCAGGTTTTGCTTTTGGATTGCAACCTTTTTCTAAAGTAGGTTACAGTATTTTAAATTCTTATAAAAATACTGATGATGAAACAGAAACCAATCTTTATAAAGGTCAAGGAAGAACCAATAGAGTGTTTTTAGGTTTCGGACAAAAATTACCCTACAATATTAGTCTTGGTTTAGAAACTTCTTATGTATTTGGAAATTTAGACCGTACCATTTTATGGAGAAATACCAATCGCCTAGATCAATTAGCATCTTATTACCAAACAGATACTCAAGTAAGTGGTTGGGCTTTTAAATTTGGTGCGCAACATCAATATAAAATAAATGACAAGTTGGTTTTAAAATCAGGTTTAAGCTTTTTATTAGAAAATAAATTAACATATAAAGGTGATGAAACTTTAAAAAGTATTCTCAACACTACAAATCCCGATTTAATTTCACCAAGAGATGAGGTATATAACAGAGCGTATGAAGGAAATGTAACCATGCCACTTAAAACAAACCTAGGTATTGGTGTAGGAGCAGACAATAAATGGTTTGCAGGTTTTGAATATGAATTTCAAGATGCAACTACCTATTCCGCTAATTTTATCCAAAACAACAACTTTGTAAAGTATGTTAAAGCATCAAATATGGCTTTTGGAGGATTTTATATTCCTAAAGCAACATCAATTACAAATTACTGGAGTAGAGTAACTTATAGCGCAGGAGTACATCTAAAACAAACAGGGTTAGAAATAAATAATACAGCTATTAAAGACTTTGGCATATCTTTTGGAGTAACATTACCGAGTAAGAGAAAACTATCTAATGTCAATTTAGGTTTTGACATAGGCAAAAGAGGAGAAATAAAAAATAATGGCTTAATTAAAGAAAATTATTATAACTTTCGCCTCAGTTTATCATTTAACGATAAATGGTTTAGAAAACGTAAATTAGATTAAATATTATATTATGAAAATGAGATTAAAAAAATTAACAGTTATTGTATTCCTTTTTATAGGAGCAACAAGTTTATTCGCACAAGACAAGTATGGTGCTAATCCAGAAGAATGTAAAATGAACCTTTCTTTGTTTCATGAAAGTGTAAAAGCAAAA
>CAZYKN010000180.1:1582-4871 GCA_964648135.1 uncultured Flavobacteriaceae bacterium | reverse complement strand
GCCATATGCAAAGATAGTAAATTATACGACATATTAAAGTTAAATTGGTATAATACCTTAGCAGTTAATGAAAACACCCTAGAAAACCAATTATCAATTTACCCAAACCCAGTTAAAAACAGTTTAACCATTGAAATACCAAACACCACAATTAAAGAAATTAAAATTTATACTCTTTTAGGTAAAGAAATTATTAAAACAACTCATAAAAAAATAGATATGTCGTCTTTTAATAATGGTATATATGTTGTTAAAATTACAACCAATGAAAATAAAATGATAACTAAGAAGATTATTAAAGTTGGTGCTTAAAAGATTGTTATTTTTTGTAAAATGCTTGAACGCAAGATTTAATTAACCTGTGTTTTGTTACTATTTTATAGAACACAGATTTTGCAGATGACACAGATTTTCACAGATTTTTTAAATCTTAAAATTTCTAAAAAAATAGCATTTTTAGTTAACCACAAGGTACACCAAGAAAACACTAGGTTCACAAAGCTGTATGTAAAAATATAAATAATTTATAGCGTATTTTGATGTTGAATTGGTATAACTGTTCAGCTATTAATTTCTCTCAAAGATTAGAAAATAAAAAATATATCTCTTACAAAGACGCTAAGTTAAATGTATTTTTTATCTATACTTTTCCATGCACAACTTGGCGTCTTTGCGCCTTTGCGAGAAAAAGAAGGTCAATAGTTCTAAAACACAATTCAATTTTCTCTACACTATCTCCTTTTTTTTAATTACTTTCGCACTTTATTTATAATCAATCTAAATAAGATTTGACTAAAACGGTAGCAGATTTACGCATTGGCGAAAAAGGAATTATAGAACATGTGTGCTTAAACAACATTCCTTTAAAGTTGTTAGAAATGGGTTGTATGCCTGGAAAAGAGGTAGAACTCGTTCAAATTGCACCCTTAAAAGACCCTTTATATATTATTGTAAACGGAAGTCATATTGCTATTCGTAAAGAAGTGGCACAACTTATTGAAATCCATTAACAATAAGATATGGCAACTGAAAAAAACATTAAAATCGCTTTAGTTGGAAATCCAAATACTGGAAAAACCTCTCTTTTCAATCAATTAACAGGCTTAAATCAGAAAGTTGGTAATTACCCTGGAATTACAGTGGATAGAGTGCAAGGTGTTTGTAAGTTAGACGAACAAACTACGGCAACTATTATAGATTTACCAGGAACATACAGCATCAACCCAAATACCATTGATGAAAGTATTGTTTTAGAAACCTTAATCAATAAAGAAAATCCTGATTTTCCAGATTTAGTTATTGTAGTTGGCGAAGTAGCTAATTTAAAACGAAACCTCTTTTTGTTTTCGCAAATAAAGGACTTAGAAATTCCTGTAATTCTCGCCATTAATATGGCAGACCAAATGAAACGAAAAGGAATTTCTTTAGACCTAAAAATTCTAGAAAAAGAATTACAAACCGATGTTGTTTTAATAAGCGCACGAAAAAACATAGGTATTGAAAAACTTAAAGAAATTATTTTAAAACCTAAATACCAAAAACACAACTCTTTAGAAGACTATTCTCAAAGAATGGATTTTGGTTTTTTTAAACGCATTCAACGAGAATTACCAAACATTCCGCTATACAAATCATGGCTACTTATTACACAGTGCAACGATTTATCGCCTTACACCAAAGCGCAACAAAACACCATTGAAACCTTTAGAACAGACGAAGATAAATTAACACGTTTACAACACAAAGAGACGGTTTTACGCTATGTTAAAATTAACGATATTCTTAAAAAAGCCTACAATGTAAATCCAGAAAAAGCCACCACATTAAGAGCTCGATTAGATAAAATTTTAACACACAGAATATTTGGTTATGTGATTTTCGCCTTGATACTTATGCTTATTTTTCAAGGAATTTTCAATTTTGCATCCATTCCAATGGACTATATTGATACTGCTTTTGCCGATTTAAGCAACTACGCAAAAAACAATTTACCAGCAGGAATGTTTACCAATTTGCTTTCAGAAGGAATTATTCCAGGCGTTGGTGGCATTTTAATTTTTGTACCACAAATTGTTATTTTATTCTTATTTGTAGCCGTTCTTGAAGAAACTGGTTATATGAGTAGAGTGGTTTTTTTAATGGATAAAATTATGCGCCGTTACGGTATGAGTGGTAAAAGTGTTGTACCTTTAATTTCTGGAACGGCTTGTGCTATTCCTGCAATTATGGCTGCTCGAAATATTAGCGGATTTAAAGAGCGATTAATTACCATTTTGGTAACTCCTTTAACTACTTGTTCGGCTAGAATTCCTGTTTATGCCATTATTATTTCTTTGGTTATTCCAGATAAATATTATTACGGTTTTAATTTACAAGGCTTAACGTTGATGGTTTTATACCTTATCGGATTTATTGCTGCCATTGGTTCAGCCTATATTTTAAACAAAATATTAAAAGTGCAAAATAAGAGCTATTTTATTATTGAAATGCCAAATTACAAGTTGCCTTCTTTAAAAAATTTAGCGATAACTGTCATCGAAAAAACGCGTGCTTTTGTGTTTGGAGCAGGGAAAATTATTTTGGCAATTTCTATCGTTTTATGGTTTTTGGCTTCAAACGGACCATCCAATACTTATGGAAAAGCTTCGGATATTATTCAAAAAGAAAATAACCTTAACGGAATTGATTCTAATACCAATCAAATTAACCAACAAATAGCCTCATATAAACTGGAACACTCCTATATTGGAATATTAGGAAAAACCATTGAACCTGCAATAAAACCTTTAGGATACGATTGGAAAATTGGTATTGCCTTAATCAGTTCTTTTGCTGCACGTGAAGTATTTGTAGGAACACTCGCAACCATTTACAGCGTTGAAAATAGCGATGATACCTCAGGAATAAAACAACGTATGCAAGCAGAAATTAATCCGCAAACTGGTAAAAAACGTTTTGACTTTCCTACAGGAATGTCCTTACTTATTTTTTACGCTTTTGCAATGCAATGTATGGGAACACTTGCCATTGTAAAACGAGAAACCAACACTTGGAAATGGCCGTTATATCAATTATTTGGAATGACCAGTTTGGCTTATTTATTGGCGTTTATTACTTTTAAAATGTTGTCTTAATTATAAGTATTCAAATCAACACATTCTACTCACACCGAGACTCTAAGTCTCGGTGTGAGTGATTTCACAACAAAACCGTCAAGCGTCGTAAATCTTACAACAAAGCGGTCTTAAGTCTTTTATAAAAATTATACCTATTTTAACACTCAAAGATT
>CAZYKN010000180.1:0-1482 GCA_964648135.1 uncultured Flavobacteriaceae bacterium | reverse complement strand
CAAAGCGGTCTTAAGTCTTTTATAAAAATTATACCTATTTTAACACTCAAAGATTAAATTTTCATTTATTTTCGTGTTTTTAGAAACTATTTTTAAAGTAATTCGTCTTTTATAAGAAGATTTAATATGAATTTACAGGTAATTTAAAATAAAAAAAACAAGCAAAATGAAAAAACACTACGCAACACTCATCCTCTTTTTATTAGTAAGCATCACTAATTTCTCACAAGCTATAACAGCAAAAATTGTTGATGAAGAAAATCAGCCTATTTCCTATGCAAATATTGTTATCAATACCTTTGGAACAATAAGTAATGAAGAAGGCGAATTTAACATCCAAAAAGAAAAATTTAAACAAACGGATAAGGTGATTATTTCATATTTAGGATATAAAACACTAGAATTTCCTGTAAACGAATTAGATTCCAAAACCTATACATTAGAAGAAAATATTAATGATTTATCTGAAATTGAAGTTTCAAATAAAGTATATAGCTTAGATGAAATCCTTGAAAAAGTAAAAGAAAACATTGATTCTAATTACAGCAACACCTTAACAAAACAACAAATCTTTCAAAGAAATACCTATTATAATAAGTTTAAAAAATTTGAATTTGAGTTTAAAAAAGCAACCTTATTAAAGAAAAAGGATATAAAAAGCATCAACAGACAATTAGAAGATTTAATTACAAACAATATAGACCAATCTTCAACAGATTATTCTGAGAATTTATCAGAACTCTATTTTGGAGAAAAAAAGCAGAAAATTAAAATCCTCAAAGCAACAAAGCTTATCAATAAAGAAAAGGATAAATCATCAGATAAACTTCAAAGTCTTCTAATTGGTACTATTGGTAAACACCTAGAGAAAGACGCTACCTACAAAGTGAGCTCTGGTTTGTTTCCCATAGAGGATTCTCTAAAAATAGATGATGAATTTAAAAAATCACTCTATAAAGACTCTATTAAAGTGCAAAATACAAGATATAGTAAACTCAGTATCATTAATGATGCAAATTTAAAAAATAAAAAAGGCTTAGATTTTATCCATAAAACAAATAAATACACTTATTCATTAGCTGGCACTTCAAATTTTGGTGATGAAAAAATATACATCATCAACTTTAAACCAAAACGTAGCAGTGCAAAATACACAGGAACACTTTATGTAAATGCCTATGATTTTGCCATAATGAAAATAAAATATCATTACGCAAAAGGCAAATCTATTTCTCATAACTACAAATTCTTATTAGGTGTAAAATATGCTCAAAGCAAAAAAAACATTGAAATAATTTATCAAAAAAACGAATTGGACAAATACTATCTCAAATTCTATAAGCGTAAATCAGTATCTTATGCTTTTGTTAATAGATCTATCAAATTTAAAAAAAATAGAAAGGACCGTTCAGAGGATAAACGAGTGATTAAAATGGAATTTCTAATTGAAACAGACAATGCAGAAACTACAGAATTTTTTGT
>CAZYKN010000179.1:0-4880 GCA_964648135.1 uncultured Flavobacteriaceae bacterium | reverse complement strand
CAAAAATTAGAAAAAATTAAAGGAAGTAAAATTGTAACACTTACTGAAATCTCTTTAGATTCAATTACTAGCATAGAATTATATAAAAACATTGATTTAATTCTTAAACAAGCAGATTCAGATAAATTAACCATTTATGCAGATGATAACTTGCATGATGTGGTTGATGTAGATTTGAATAATGGAAAGTTATCACTATCCTTAAACAAAAGAATATCCTCAAAAAAGAAATTTGAACTGACCTTGTTTGTTAAAAATTTGTCAGAAATTATTTTAGATGATGATAGTACATTAACCAACTCCGATTTTTACGAAGCAAAAAACCTGAATATTACCTTAAATAATAAATCCGTTTTAAAATGTTTGTTAGACGCAGATGCTATTATTTTGGAAGGGAATGATTCTAGTAAATCAGAATCCTCTTTTAAAACGCAAACTGTAAATATTACCTTGCAAGATAGAGCAAAAGTAAAAGGAAATCTAACTTCAGAAATCACAAAAATTAACCTGAATAGCAGAGCATCCTTATTATTAAGTGGGAAAAGCGACGAAACATATATTGATGTTAAAGATTCAGCAGATGCTAAAGTGTTGAATATGCCAAGTAAAATAACAGAAATAATTGCAGAAGATAAAACGAGTGTTTATACAAAAACCAATCAAGATTTAACCATTATTGCCAAAGGTAGTGCTAAAGTATATATTTATGGTAAACCAGAAATTGACTTGATTGAGTTTAAAGATAAAGCAAGTTTGTTTAAAAAAGAGTAATACCAATTCTATTTCAAAACACGCTAAATAAATTTGAAATATTTTTTTGTTTAACTTACCCTTTGACTTCCTGAGAACACTCACGACGAGACTTTGTTGAGCCATAGCGCAAGTTGTAAAAGTGAAATGTGTAGTGAACATTAAAAATTTTTTAATTGGTTTTATTTATAATTCAATAAGAAACATTTATCATTTTTTTAAGATTTGTAGCTTTAAAATAATCTATATTTGCCTCATAATGAAAAATACAGTTATTAAATTAGCAGCACTCTTCATCCTTTTTCAAGGGATGTTTATGTATGCTAATTTTTCATTTGTATTAGAAGAAATTTGGGAAGATTATCAGTTGCATCAAGTAAAGTATGGAGATAATTTAACTACGTTTTTATCCAAACATTATGGTGAATTAAAGGAATCTCATCAAGAACAACACAAAAAAGAGCATCAAGAACATCAACATCATCACGAATTAAATGTATCTTTTCAGTTAGATATGTTATGGGATAACTCTTTTAATTTTGATGCTAAAAATTCTATTGTTTTTTACAAACAAAACAATTTTACCTATAAAGATTTATTTTCAACCTTTGAAAAACAAAAAATCTTTCAACCTCCACGAGTTTAATTATAAGTTATTGATGAAAAAAATGATTTTTAATATTCATTTACTTTCATTATAACATTATTTACCAGTTTTTAAAAAAAATGAATTGTAAGTTTTTAAGCTTATAACTCATCATTCATAACTTATAATTAAAATCAATGTTATCAAATATAATACAATTTAGTATTAAGAATAAATTATTTATTTTTCTATTTACCACCTTAATTGTGGGATTTGGAATTTATTCTTTAACGCAAATACCTATTGGTGCTGTTCCAGATATCACCAATAATCAAGTACAGGTTATTACTACTTCAAAAAATCTTTCTACACAAGATATTGAGCAGTTTGTAACCTATCCTGTGGAATTAGAAATGTCTAATTTGCCAGGAGTAAAAGAAATTCGTTCCGTTTCAAAATTTGGATTATCGGTAGTTACTATCGTGTTTCAAGAAAGCTTAGGAACATACTTACCAAGACAATTAATTGCTGAAAAATTGATTGCTGTTCGTGAAAATATTCCCGAAGGTTTTGGTTCACCAGAAATGGGACCAATCACCACAGGTTTAGGCGAAATTTATCAATATATTTTAGATGTAAAACCTGAATATAAAGATCAGTATTCTGCAATGGATTTAAGAACCATTCAAGATTGGATTGTTAAACGACAGCTTTCAGGAATTAATGGAGTTGTTGAAGTAAATACTTGGGGAGGATATTTAAAACAATACGAAGTAGCCATTAATCCGTCAAGGTTAAACGCTATGAACATAACAATTAATGATGTTTATACTGCCTTAGAAAAAAACAACAGTATTGCTGGAGGTGGTTATATTGAAAAAACCAATCAGTCGTATTTTATTCGTGGTGAAGGTTTAATGTCGTCTTTAAGTGATATTGAAAATACCGTTGTTACCAACAGAAATAATTTACCTATTCTTATTAAAGATGTTGCCAAAGTTGGTTTTGGAGCTGCTATGCGATTTGGCGCAATAACAGCTAATGGTGAAGGTGAAAAAGTACTCGGACAAGTAATGATGCTCAAAGGCGGAAACTCTAAAAAAGTGATTGAGGATGTACATGAAAGAGTGGCGTCCATCGAAAAATCTTTACCTAAAGGAGTATATATTAACGGATTTTTAGAACGTAGTGAACTGATTGAGAAAACTACTTTTACCGTTTATGAAAACTTAATTTTAGGAAGTTTAATCGTAATTTTTGTTGTGGTTCTCTTACTTGGAAACTGGCGCTCTGGTTTATTGGTAGCGTCTGTAATTCCTTTAGCTTTAATGTTTACCTTAGGTATGATGTATATTTTTGGCGTAGATGCTAATTTAATGAGTTTAGGAGCAATAGATTTTGGAATTATTATAGATGGAGCTGTTATTATAGTTGAATTTGTTGCTTTTCAAATCACCTCAAAACGAACGGAATTAAAATCCTTAAATAAAACACAGGCACAAGATGTACGAGATGATATTACCTTTAGTTCTGCTTCAAAAATGATGTCTTCGGCAATATTTGGGCAACTCATTATATTAATTGTTTTTATTCCAATTCTTACTTTAGGAGGTGTTGAAGGTAAAATGTTTAGACCAATGGCTATGACTTTCAGTTTTGCGCTTATTGGAGCAATGATTTTAGGTCTTACTTATGTTCCTGCAATGGCATCATTGGTTTTAAAACCTACCAAACTTTCAGATAAAAATATTTCTGTTCGTTTAATGAATTTTTTATTGCGTATTTATGAACCTTCTATTCGTTGGGCTTTAAGAGCTAAAAAAGTAATTGTTGGTGGTGCACTGGTGATTTTAGCTTTTTCATTTTATGTTTTTTCAACTATGGGAGCTGAATTTGTGCCAACCTTAGATGAAGGTGATTTTGTTATTCAGCCTGTTTTAAAAACGGGTACATCACTAAAGAAAACCATTGAAATCACAACAAAAATTGAGCAAATTCTTAAAAAATTTCCTGAAGTAAAACAAATTGTTAGTCGTATTGGTGCTGCAGAAGTGCCAACCGATCCAATGTCTATGGAAGAAAGTGATGTAATTATTACTTTAAAACCTAAAGGCGAATGGACTTCGGCAAAAACAAAAGATGAACTGGCAGATAAATTTAAAGAAGCTCTTGCTATTATTCCAAATATGGAAGTAGAATTTACACAACCTATCGAGATGCGTTTTAACGAATTGATTTCTGGTGTACGATCTGATATTGCAGTCAAAATTTATGGTGATGATTTAAGCATCTTAAACAAAAAAGCCAATGAAATTAAAAAAGCCATTTCAGATATTGAAGGTGCAGCTGATATTACTGTAGAAAAAACTGCTGGTTTACCACAAATGAATGTTCATTTTAATAGAGCTAAAATTGCCAGATATGGCTTAAATATTAGTGATTTGAGTGAAGTGGTGAGTATGGGGTTTTCTGGTCATGTAGCAGGAAGTATTTTTGAAGGCGAAAAGAAATTTGATTTGGTATTGCGATTAGATAAATCTATTAGAAAAGATATTGACGATTTACGTAATTTATATGTTGATTTACCAAACGGAGGAAAAATTCCATTAAGCGAAGTAGCATCTATTACTTATAAAAAAGGAGCTGCTAAAATTTCAAGAGATGATACTATGCGTAGAGTAGTGGTTGGAATTAATGTTCGTGATAGAGATTTGCAATCGGTTGTAGAAGATATAAAACGTAGCATTGAAACTAAAGTGAAGATACCTGTTGGTTATAGTCTTACTTTTGGAGGACAGTTTGAAAATTTACAATCTGCTAAAGATAGGTTGGCAATTGCTGTACCTATTGCGTTGATATTAATTTTTATCCTTCTGTTTTTTGCGTTTAAATCGGTTACGGAAGCGTTAATTATTTACTCTGCTATTCCGTTTGCTTCTGTTGGAGGAATTTTATTTTTATGGATAAGAGATTTGCCTTTTAGTATTTCCGCAGGTGTTGGTTTTATTGCCTTATTTGGGATTGCCGTTTTAAACGGAATTGTTTTAATTGAAGAGTTTAAAGAACTAAAACACAAAGGTATGAATACAGATGATGAATTGATTGTTTTTGGAGCAAAAAGCAGGTTGAGAGCTGTATTACTTACCGCTTTAGCAGCTGCTTTAGGGTTTTTACCAATGGCAATTTCTAATGGAGCAGGAGCAGAGGTGCAAAGACCTTTGGCTACTGTTGTTATTGGTGGTTTAGTAACTTCTACTTTATTAACTTTAATGGTGTTGCCTGTTTTGTATGCAATTTTTGATAGCAAAAGAGAACGAAAAAGGTTTCATTTAAAAAGTAAAAATGTAATTACTGTTTTATTGATATTCGTTTCTTTAATTGGTTTTGCGCAACAAAAAAGCTATTCCTTAAATGATTTACAACAAATAGCATTTGAACATAATTCAGGAATTAAAGCATTGGAATTAAGTATTGAAAAAGCAGAAATTTTAGCCAAACCAAAAGCTAGTTTAGATAAAACAAATTTCTTTTATCACTATGAAAA
>CAZYKN010000178.1:0-4884 GCA_964648135.1 uncultured Flavobacteriaceae bacterium | reverse complement strand
TCAATGGAAATTTTGGTATTACTCACACCGTGACTTAGAGTCACGGTGTGAGTTTCATTCTAAGTGAAACCCTAACACATCTATTTTTTCACTCGTTTTTCATTTTGTTTAACAAAAGCACTCCATCCAGAATAGCTTTTACCAACACTTATTTTTCCCATATTATAAAAATGACAAACAGCAGCTGCTAATCCATCTGTTGCATCTAAATTTTTAGGTAATTCTTTCAGTTTTAAAACACTTTTTAACATTAAAGCAACTTGCTCTTTACTAGCCGTTCCTTTACCAGTAATTGCCATTTTAATTTTTCTTGGTGCGTATTCTGTTATAGTAACTTCACGTGATAAACCTGCAGCCATTGCAACACCTTGCGCTCTTCCTAATTTAAGCATAGATTGTACATTTTTACCAAAAAAAGGAGCTTCAATAGCAATAGCATCTGGATGATAAGTATCAATTAACTGAATGGTGCGTTCAAAAATCTTTTTTAATCGTAAATAATGATCATCGTATTTGTTTAGGATGAGTTCATTCATTAAAACAAATTCCATTTTTTTATTCACCACTTTAATAATTCCAAAACCCATTATTGTAGTTCCTGGATCAATACCTAATATGATTTTTTCTGAGCTCAAATAAAAGTTGTTTCTTTGTGGTCAAAAGTAATGAAAATTTTATGTAGTTCTGTTGATGTTGTTATTTATTACCAACAGATACTTTAACAAACAAACAAATTCCCTTATCCGTTCTATTTCCTATAAATATCGTCAGTTTTTGTTTTTTATGGTTAAATTAGCCATTGTAATTGGTGCTTTTTACTTTATTTATCACAAAACAGTACATAATAATCAGTTAGCTTTAGCTGATTTTATTACACAATTAGAAAAAACCCTTTTTACAGATTATAAAGTGGTTTTCATCTTACTAATTTTTACGATTTTTAATTGGTTTTTTGAAATTTTAAAGTGGCAAAATTTAGTGCAAACTATTCAAAAAATTTCTTTTTTACAAGCTTTAAAGCAGAGTTTAGGTTCATTAACGGCATCGTTATTTACGCCAAATAGAGTAGGAGAATATGGTGCAAAAGCAATTTATTTCTATAAAACAAAACGAAAAAAGGTAATGTTATTAAATTTAATAGGTCATTTTTCTCAAATGATAATGACTTTACTGTTTGGAATTGTTGGGTTGATTTTTTTTAAACTGAATTACGACATTCATTTTCCAATTTTTAGAGCAAGGCGGTTTGTTTATTATTTAGCACTTTTTATTGTTGTTGCTTTTGGTGGACGCTTTTTTATTTCAAAGAAGATTAGAGGTTTTTATTGGAGTAAAATCATCAGTTTTATCCATCAAATTCCTAAATTAATTATTTTTAAAACCTTGTTGTTTTCTTTGATTAGATACATTATTTTTTCTCATCAGTTTTATTATTTACTGTATCTTTTTGGTGTTGAAGTGGAGTATTCCGTTGTAATTAAATTAATTTTTGCCATTTATTTAATTGCATCAATTATACCAAGTTTACCAATGTTTGATTGGCTAATAAAAGGGTCAATTGCCGTTTTTGTGTTTAGTTTTATTGGAGTAAATGAACTGATTGTAGTAACAGTAACTACCTTAATGTGGTTGTTTAATTTTGGTTTACCTGCTATTATTGGAAGCTATTTTGTACTTAATTTTAGGTTTGTTACTAAATAGCAAAACCCTGCCAGCGTTAATATCCGTGTTATTGCTAACGCTGTCAGGGTTGAAGGATATTAACGCTGTCAGGGTTTTAAGTATTTTTTCCATCAAATTAAAAAAACTTTCCGACCTTTGTAAAAAACCGATTTATGATTAAAAACATTTCCAAAAGCATACAATCCTATTTTAAAGCCATAACATTAATAAATCAACTAAAATTATGGAAGTATTTTTTAGTTCCAATACTCATTGGTTTGGTCTTTGGACTAGTTTTTATAAGTCTTGCTTTAACACTTGCAGATAATGTTGGGCTCTATTTATCTAATTTTTGGACTTTTGATTTTGGAAAGAGTTTTGTAACCACTTTTAGCACTTATATTTCGGGATTTTTAATCATAATTTTAGGAATTATACTTTTTAAACACGTATTAATGGCATTATCTGCACCATTTATGACACCAGTTTCTGAAAAAGTAGAAGCCTTTTTAACAGGTCAAACTTCGGTGAAATCACAAATTGGTTTTATGCCACAGTTAGTGCGTTCTTTACGTTTGAATGGTAGAAACCTTTTTAAAGAATTAATCATTACCTTACCTTTAATGTTGTTGAGTTTAATTCCTGTTGTTGGTTTAATAGCAGTAGTTTTAATTTTCTATTTCCAATCTTATTATACAGGAATTGGAAATATGGATTATACTTTAGAGCGTCATTTGAATTATAGCGAAAGCAAAAAATTTATTAAAAAAAATAAAGGAATAGCCATTGGTAATGGAGCTGTTTTTACGCTTATGTTACTTATTCCGTTTATTGGAATAATGCTTACATTACCTGTTGCAACCGTTGCAGCAACTATTAACGTAGTAGAAAATTTAGATCAACAAAAAAATGATTAGTCTATTTATTAATATACTGATTTATATATTAATAGCTTATATTGCTTTAATTTTTACTTTCAATTTAGGTTTTGATAAAATTTCCGAATTTATTTTAAATAAAAAGAACAGTATATCCAATAATCGTAATTTTACGATAATAATACCTTTTAGAAACGAAGCTCAGAATATTTCCGCTTTAGCTAAAAGTTTACAAAAAATAGAGTATCCTTTAACTAACTTTGAGATTATTTTTGTTAATGATGGTTCAACAGATCATTCTGTTCCGCTGTTAACAGAGTTTATTGTTCAACATACGCATTGGAAAATAATTGATAATATACGCACAAGTCATTCACCAAAAAAAGATGCCATTACTTTAGCTATTCAGCAGGCAAAGTATAACTGGATAATCACTACTGATGCCGATTGCGAAGTGCCAACAACATGGTTGCAAACTTTTTCAAATTTTATTGATACAAACCCAACAATAAAAATGATTGCTGCGCCAGTTAAATACAAAACCAACAAGCGTTTTTTGGATCAATTTCAGCAAATGGATTTTTTAAGTTTAATAGGTACTACCATTGGAAGTTTTGGTATAAACAAACCTTTTATGTGCAATGGTGCTAATCTTTGCTATGACAAAGCTACTTTTTTAAAGGTCAACGGATTTCAAGGAAATAATCATCTAGCAAGTGGTGATGATGTTTTTTTATTAGAAAAAATTAAACGTATTTTTCCTAATCAAATAAAATATCTAAAATCTAAGCAAGTAATTGTAATTACAAAACCTGTAAATACTGTACAAAACCTAATAAAACAGCGTATTCGTTGGGCTTCAAAAACAGCTGCTACTACAAATAATTTTAGTAAATTTATAGGTGTTTTGGTGTTTTTGGCTAATTTATCCTTCTTATTTTTTCCTTTTTTCCTTTTACTAACTACCAATAAAACCCTTGTTTTTCTTTTTTTAATTTTAGGTAAATTAGCAATAGATTATTTATTAATTAAAAAAATACATCAATTTATGGATGAAAAGTTAGATTTTATTTCCTTTATAAAAAGTAGTTTAATATATCCGTTTTTTGTGGTTTATGTTGTTGTAAAATCCGTTTTTACTAAGGTGGAATGGAAGAATTGAAATATTACGTAACTATTCACCCTCTTTTTCTCCTAAAGACGCAAAGACCAACAAGTTATTAGTAAAAAAATAGAATAATTAGTTATTACTAAACTATGAAAGAATGATAATGTCCTCTAAATCAAAATTACATTCAACTTAGCGTCTTTGCGCCTTTGCGAGAGTTTTATTTTTTATTTTGTAACCTTTGAGAGAAATTAATGGCTGAATAGATACAATATTACTACAGAATACAAAAACATTAAAAAGGATTTCTGTATTTTTGCTAAAATTAAATCCTTATTAAATGAAAACCATACTTTCTTTATTTTTTGCAATTGCGATTAGTTTTTCCTTAAACGCACAAAAAAAACCTGCTTATACCTTGTTTAACACCAAAGGGAAAAAAGTATCTTATAAAAAAATGCTTAAAAAATTAGCTAAAGCTGATGTTGTTCTTTTTGGTGAGCTTCACAATAATCCTATTGCGCATTGGTTGGAGCTTGAAGTAGCAAAAGACCTCTCAAAACAAAGAGATTTAG
The DNA here is from genome assembly GCA_964648135.1 of uncultured Flavobacteriaceae bacterium. GTDB lineage: Bacteria > Bacteroidota > Bacteroidia > Flavobacteriales > Flavobacteriaceae > S010-17. Next base: position 661 of record CAZYKN010000178.1, on the reverse strand, counting down.
TTATTGGTTTTGAAATGATTGAAGCAGACAACCAAAAAGAATTGGATTTATATATGAATGATTCCATCAATCAAAAAGCATTTGATACCGTTGCTAGATTGTGGAATAATTATAAAACAGATTATAAACCTTTGGTTGATTTTGCTAAAAAAAACAAGATAAATGTTGTGGCAGATAATATCCCAAGACGTTATGCAAGTAAAGTGTTTCACGGTGGTTTTAAAGCATTAGACACCTTGTCTGTTAAAGAAAAAACATGGATTGCTCCTTTACCTATTTTATACGATGCCAATTTGCCAAGTTATATAAAAATGAAAGCGATGATGGGTGGTCATGGAGGTGATAATTTACCTAAAGCACAGGCAATTAAAGATGCAACAATGGCTTATTTTTTATTAAAAAACAAAAAGCCAAATCAGTTATATATTCATTATAATGGTTCTTACCATTCAGATGATTATCAAGGAATTTATTGGTATTTAAAAAAGAAAAATCCCAATCTAAATATTGTAACCATTACAACAAAAGAAGAAGATGGTAATGTAAAAAAATTCAATAAAAAGCATAAAAATAAAGCGGACTTTATTATTCAAGTTGTAGAGAGCATGACTAAAACGTATTAATAATAATGTTTATGTAAAAGCATTGGCATCGCTTGGAG
>CAZYKN010000177.1:0-4892 GCA_964648135.1 uncultured Flavobacteriaceae bacterium | reverse complement strand
TGCCGTCTAAAAATCATATTTTTATCTACAATCATATTTTTAAATTAAATATTGATTTTAAGTTGTTCCACTAAATTTGCAGAGGATCACTAAATTAAGCAAAAAACCCTCTAAATCAAAGATTTAAAGGGTTTTTTTGTTGGCCTACTAGGACTCGAACCTAGAACGACGGCACCAAAAACCGATGTGTTACCATTACACCATAGGCCAATACCTAACTTACAGAATTTGTAAGCGAGTGCAAATTTAAAATAAACTTTTAATATAGCAAGTATTATTTAAAAAAATATTTTTGTTTGATTTTCTGTATTTATTTACCCTTTTTTCTCGCAAAGATGCAAAGACGTAAAGATGCCAAGTTGTGATTGAGAAAGCATAAAAAAATGAGTTAATACCAAAATTAAACAATAAATTAAGTTGGAATGATAATATCATTTCATAAATCAAAATCACTTTTAGCTTAGTGTCTTTACGAGAAATATATTCTTTACTGTGTAATCTTTGAGTAAAAAATGGCTGAATAACGACCTTTTAACAGATTTTTATCAAACAGTTATATACTTTAAATAATAATTATTTTATCTTCGCAATTCTAAATCAGAACCAAATATGCTTTCATTTGACTATAAAAAATACAATACTATTATTGGTTGGGTTGTTTTTGCTATTGCATTAATAACTTACGCTTCAACTATTGAACCAACCGTAAGTTATTGGGATTGTGGTGAATACATCTCTACATCAATAAAATTAGAAGTTGGTCATCCACCTGGAGCTCCACTATTTCAAATGCTTGGTGCATTTTTTGCTATGTTTACAACAGATGCTACTCACATAGCTAAAATGGTGAATTTCATGTCCGCTTTAGCAAGTGCTTTTACTATTTTATTTTTATTTTGGACGATTACTATTTTAGCAAAAAAAATGGTAAAAACAGCAAATGGAATATTATCCACTTCACAAAGTATTGCAGTTTTAGGTAGCGGTATTGTTGGTGCTTTGGCTTACACTTTTTCTGATAGTTTTTGGTTTAGTGCAGTAGAAGCTGAGGTTTACGCTATGTCATCTTTCTTAATGGCATTGCTCTTATGGCTTGGATTACGTTGGGAAGCAGAAATGAATCAGCCTAGAGGTCATAAATGGTTGTTACTTATTAGTTTTGTAGTTGGTTTATCGTTTGGAGTGCATATTTTATCCTTATTAGTTATTCCATCTATTGTATTTATTTACTTCTTTAAAAATTATACGGTAACTATTAAAAATTTTCTTATTGCAAATGTGGTTGCTATTTTAGTTTTAGCATTTGTCTTTAAATTTTTATTTCCAATGACACTAAAATATTTTAGTGTAATGGAATTGTTTTTTGTTAATAGCATCGGTTTACCATTTAACTCAGGAAGTATTATTGCTTTAATTATCTTAGTTGCGCTATTTTATTACGGATTAAAATACACCAGACAAAAAAATCTAACTACTGCTAATCTATTAGTGCTATCGGTTCTTTTTATTATGATTGGTTTTTCCTCTTGGCTGATGTTACCTATTCGTGCCAATGCAAATACTACAATTAATGAAAATAATCCTTCTTCTGCAAGAGAATTATTAGCTTACTATAATAGAGAACAATACGGTGATGCTAATGTGTTTTACGATGATTTTTACACCACAGTCTATCAACGAGAATACGATAAAGAACACCCTTTTGTAGATGGTTCACCTAAATATGAAAAGGATAAAAAACTAGGAAAATACGTCATCGTAAATAAAAACGATTATAAAAATTCTGTTCCTAATTATGGCGATGCTCATAAAGGATTTATTCCTAGAATGGTTGGCGAATCTCCTAGTACTATCGAAAATTATATTGCCATTACCCAATCTTTACCAAAATTTAAGTTAAAACCTGCTTTTCAAATAGACGATTATTATAAAGATGTTTATCCTCAAATTCAAAAAGCGTATAATAAATTCAGACAACAATATCAAGCCAATCAGTTAAGTAGAAAAGAGTATATGGATTTTCTACAACAGTATAGCGATTTTTTAAATGTTGAAAAACCTAGCTTTGCTGATAATATTGGCTTTATGATAGATTATCAATTTGGTTATATGTATGGTAGATATTTACTATGGAATTTTGTTGGAAGACAAGATGATATTCAAGGTCAGCTAGATAATCATGGAAATTGGTTGAGTGGAATTGATTTTATTGACAATCCACGTTTAGGTTCTCAGAAAGATTTACCCAAAGAAATCCTTGAAAATAAAGGACGAAATACCTACTATTTTTTACCTTTTATTTTAGGAATAATAGGACTCCTTTTTCAATTACAAAAAGACCAAAAGAATTTTTATATGCTCTTACTGTTCTTTGCTTTTACAGGATTAGCAGTCATTTTTTATACCAATCCTAAGCCTTTTGAACCTCGTGAACGTGATTATGCTGTGGTTGGTTCATTCTATATTTTTGCAGTGTGGATAGGTTTTGGAGTTTTAGCACTTTACGAAGGACTTAAAAATTTAATCAATCCAAAAATAACCGCTATTTTAGTTAGTGTGGTTGCTTTAATAACCGTTCCGTTATTAATGGCAAATCAAAATTGGGACGATCACGATCGTTCAGGAAGATACACAGCACACCTCAACGCAAGAGCTTACCTTGATTCGTGTCAAGAAAACGCCATTATGTTTACCATTGGAGATAATGATACTTTTCCGCTTTGGTATTTACAAGAAGTGGAAGGCTACAGAACAGATATTAAACTTATAAATACCAGTTTATTTGCAACAGATTGGTATATAGATCAACAAAAAAGAGCTACGTATAAAGCAGCTCCAATCCCTTCGCAACTTACACACAAACAGTACAGAACTGGCGCTTTAGATGCTGCTTATCACATACCAAAAGACGTTTCTTCTATTGCTGTTAAAGACGATGTTACCAAAACAGCAATCGATAGTTTATTTGATGATTCTAAGAAAAAAGAACAACGAATAGATATTAAGTCGTTTATGAGTTGGATTGCTTCAAATAAAGCGCAAACTTTTGAAGATATTGCAGGAAATGGTCATCCAATAAAAACCTATCCTACTAACAAATTACGCCTTTATGTAGATAAAGAAAAAGTGCTTAAAAACGGAATTGTACAACCAGAAGATGCAGATTTAATTGTACCTTATATAGATATTGATATTGATGAAAGTGCTTTAAGCAAAAACCGAATTTTAATGCTAGATGTACTGGCAAATAATAATTGGGAAAGACCTATTTACTTTACAGGAGGAGCTTTTGCCGATGAAGAATATATTTGGTTAAAAGATTATCTTCAACAAGATGGTATGTCGTATAAATTTGTACCTATTAAAACACCTTCTGATAAACGAAATATGTTGGATTTAGGTAGAATTAATTCCGATTTAATGTACAAAAACATCAAAAAAATAGATTGGAAAAACTCCAACAATCCAAATATTTATATTGATGTTGAATCTCGAAAAAATAGCATTTCTTTTAGAAGTATGCTTAACCGTTTAGCTGAGAAATTTATGGAGGAAAAGAATTTTGCTAAAGCGGAAGAAATCTTAGATATATCTACCGAAAAATTACCTATAAAAATGTATAAACACTACAGTTTAGCATTAGGTTTAATTGAAAATTATTACAAAATTAACAAACCAGAAAAAGCAAGAAAAATTGCCGATGAACTTACAGGTATTTTCTTAGACAATCTACGTTATTACGCATCTTTAAACGATGAAGAGCGTGAATACAATTACGATGATGCAGATACAGATATGCTTATGTACGGAAACATTATTGACGCAGCTACAACAGGAAAAGACAAGGCTTACGCTGAAAAAATAATTGATTTAGCGATGAAAAATATTCCGTTTGATATTTACCAAAAAGAAGGAATTGCACTTTCTGCCATTGAAGGATATTACAAAATAGGAAAACCAGAAAAAGCGCATGATTTATCTTTAAAACTCATCAATCATTACAACACAGAACTTACTAATTTTAGTAAGACAATAAAAAAAGTAAAAAATGTTTCTGCCTATTTTAACCGAATAAAACCAACCGTTGAATTTTACCAATACGTAATGAACGAAAGTGAAAAAACCGATACTGTTTTCTTTAAAAAATTACAAACAGGTTATGATAAGGCGTTTAAAATGTTAGAAAAAGCAATGGATTAGCCTAGACTAACCAACATAAAAATGAAACTTTACACCATAAAAACGCCTCAATTTGTACAATCTTTTTATAAAGAATATATTTGGCGTATTAAGACAAAAAATAAAGAGGTTTTTTTAACTTTTGATGATGGACCAACACCAGAAATCACACCTTTTGTTTTAGATGAATTAAAAAAATATCAAGCAAAAGCTACTTTTTTTTGTATTGGAAAAAAAATTAAAAAACATCCCAAGCTTTTTCAACGAATTATTGATGAAGGACATACTGTTGGAAACCATACTCAAGACCATTTAAGTGGATGGAATACCACAAATAAAACGTATAAGCAATCTGTTGAAGATTGTCAAAAAAACATAATAAAACACCACAAGACCAATCAAAAACTCTTTAGACCACCTTACGGAAAAATAAGAAAATCACAAGCAAAAGAGCTTATAAAAAAAGGTTATAAAATAATTATGTGGAGTGTTTTGAGTGGTGATTTTGATACTTCATTACCAAAAGAAAACTGTTTGAAAAATGTGCTAAAGAATAGCGTAAAAGGAGATATTATCGTGTTTCATGATAGTCAAAAAGCAGCTGAAAAAGTAAAATTTGTTTTACCAAATGTTTTGAAACATTTTAAAGAAAAAGGGTTTCAATTTACTAAGTTGTAATTGATACACCAATAAGTTTTAAAAGCTAAAATTTG
>CAZYKN010000176.1:2891-4895 GCA_964648135.1 uncultured Flavobacteriaceae bacterium | reverse complement strand
GTCGTTATTTTCATCTTGATATAACTCCTTAAATTCTTGTTCTTTTAATTCTTGTATGGCTTCGTTTAATATTTTTTGATAAGTATCAAATCCAATATCATTAATAAAACCGCTTTGTTCTCCTCCAAGAATATCACCTGCTCCACGAATTTCAAGGTCTTTCATAGCGATATTAATTCCGCTTCCAAGCTCATTAAACAACATTAACGCTTCAATACGTTTACGAGCAGTGGTACTCATCATGTGGTATGGAGGTGTTATAAAATAGCAAAAAGCTTTCTTGTTTGAACGTCCAACTCGTCCACGCATCTGATGTAAATCACTCAATCCAAAATTATTGGCATTATTAATAAAAATAGTATTTGCATTTGGTACATCTAAACCGCTTTCAATGATTGTAGTTGATACCAGTACATCAAATTCATTATTCATAAAAGCAAGCATAAGTTGTTCGAGCTTTTTACCTTCCATCTGACCATGACCAATTCCTATTTTGGCATTCGGAACTAATCGTTGTACCAAACCAGCAACTTCTTTAATATTTTCTATTCTGTTATGGATAAAAAACACTTGTCCACCACGAGAAATTTCATAACTTATAGCATCGCGAATAATCTCTTCGCTAAAGCGGATGACATTGCTTTCAATAGGATGTCTATTAGGTGGAGGAGTAGCAATAATAGATAAATCACGTGCAGCCATTAATGAAAATTGCAAAGTCCGTGGAATTGGAGTAGCGGTTAAAGTAAGCGTATCAACGTTTTCTTTTATGGTTTTAAGTTTATCTTTAACGGCAACGCCAAATTTTTGCTCTTCATCAATAATCAACAAGCCTAAATCTTTAAATTTCACCTTTTTATTTACGAGTTGATGTGTTCCAATAATAATATCAACTGCTCCACTTTCTAATCCTTTTATAACTTCGTTGCGTTGTTTAGTTGTTCTAAAACGGTTGAGGTAATCTATAGTAACAGGAAATTCATCTAAGCGTTCGCTAAATGTTTTGTAATGTTGAAAAGCCAAAACAGTAGTTGGTACTAAAATAGCGACTTGTTTACCATTATCAACTGCTTTAAAAGCGGCTCTTATGGCAATTTCGGTTTTACCAAAACCAACATCTCCGCAGACTAATCTGTCCATTGGACGTTCATTTTCCATATCTGCTTTAACCTCTTGTGTAGCTTTGAATTGATCTGGAGTATCTTCGTAAATAAAGCTAGCTTCCAATTCGTGTTGCATAAAAGTATCTGGATGATAAGCATAGCCTTTTTGCATTTTTCTTTTTGCGTATAACTGAATTAAATTATAGGCAATATGTTTAATTCTGGACTTGGTTTTTTGTTTGAGTTTTTTCCATGCACCTGAACCTAATTTATATATTTTAGGAGGCTTGCTATCTTTGCCAGAATGTTTTGAGATTTTGTGTAAGGAATGAATACTTATATACAGCACATCTCGTTCTCCATAAATTAATTTGATGGCTTCTTGTTTTGAAGTTTTCCCAGAATTTACTCCAATACCAGCAACATCAATTTTTTGCAAACCGCCAAATTTACCAACACCATGATCAATATGTGTTACATAATCACCTATTTGAAGACTGGTAAGCTCTTTAAGTGTGATGGCTTGTTTTTTAGAAAAATTATTTTTTAAACGGAATTTATGGTAACGTTCAAAAATCTGATGATCAGTATAACAAACCAAGTGTTTATCTATATCAATAAAACCTTGATACATTGGAAAAACAATAGTTTTATATTGAATTTCTTGATTTTGGTCTTCAAAAATATCGTGAAAACGTTGCGCTTGCTTCTGATTATCACAACAGAGAATGTTGGTAAAACCTGCTTTACTATTTTCTATTAAATTAGCGATTAATAGTGGAAAGTGCTTGTTGAAACTAGGTTGAGGTTTGGTGTTAAATTCCCATCTTCCGTCTTCCCTAAGGGAAGAAACTCCATCTTTATTGTTAACGCTGGCAGGGTTTATTGTAATAAAGGAAAA
>CAZYKN010000176.1:0-2791 GCA_964648135.1 uncultured Flavobacteriaceae bacterium | reverse complement strand
TTACTATAAGAAAACACATCAATAATTCCTCCACGAGTGGCAAATTCTCCTGGTTCGCTAACAAAATCAACACGAGTAAACTTATATTCAAAAAGTATCTCATTTATAAAATCGAGAGACACTTCTTCACCAACACTAATTTTCAACGTGTTTTTATCCAATTCTTTTTTGGTGATTACTTGCTCAAACAGGGCTTGAGGATAAGTAACAATAATGGCAGGTTTTCTACGGGAATTAATTCGGTTTAAAACTTCGGAACGCAATAACATATTTGCATTATCGGTTTCTTCCAATTGGTAAGCTCTACGATAGGAGGCAGGATAAAAAAGTAGATTTTTCTCACCTAAAAGTTGCTCTAAATCGTTTAAATAATAAGCAGCTTCTTCCTTATCTTCCAAAATTAACAGATAAGGTTTTTCAACTTTTTTAAATGTTTCAGAAATTAAAAAAGACAATGAAGACCCAACCAAACCCGTTAATTGAATTTGTTGTTTTTCTTGTTTTAAGGCTTGAATAATCTGTTTTGTTTGTTCAGATTGTTCAAATTTTGAGGCAATCAGCTGATGATTTGCGGCTGTTGTTTTAGTGCTCAATGTAATTTATGTTTGTGCAAATATATATAAACAATATGAACTATTCTTAACTGTTTTGATTTCAAGTAATTTTTATGCTCAAAACTTTGTGTTTTTACACCTTTGCTAGAAAAAGAGTATAAGGTGATATAATATTTTGTAAAAACTGATATTTATCAGTTTTCAAAACAATTATTAGTTATATATTTGCAAGACAAAAAAAGATAAAATAATCTTTTAATATTAACTTAACTAAATCAAATACTTATGTTATCAAAAAAACAAGCACGAGCATTTTTTCTAGGTGGAACATTTGTAACTTTTGCTATTTTTATAGCGCTTACTGTTTATTCGCTTAGTAAAGCTCAAGATCAATCTCATTCTGAAAACATTACTCCAGCAGTAGTGAGAGGAAAACATTTATGGGAACAAAACAATTGTATGGGTTGTCATACTATTTTAGGTGAAGGTGGTTATTATGCGCCAGAATTAACTAAAGTAGTAGATCGTAGAGGAGCAGCTTATATTAAAGCCGCTTTAATGTCTGAAACACCATGGCAACCACATGGTAGAAAAATGGTGGCTTATCACATGACAGAAGCGCAAGCCAATGATATGGTGGCTTTCTTTGAATGGATTGGTAAAATCGATTTAAACGGATTTGACCGAATAGTTTCTCCTTTAGCAAAAAAAAATAACTAACCTTTAAAATCTATTATTATGAAATATAAATCACAAAAAGTTGCCTATTGGTTTTTTGCATTATCAATGCTACTTTTATCATTACAATTAATTTACGGATTAATTATGGGATTCGCTCATGCTGGTATGGACGGATTGCACGAATGGATACCGTTTAATACCGCAAAAGCAGTTCATATAAATCTTTTAGTAGTTTGGCTACTGTCTGGTTTTATGGGTGCAGCATATTATATTATTCCAGAAGAGGCACAACATGAGCTAGTTAGTGTAAAGTTGGCTTTTGTTCAATTAATTTCTTTTGCTCTTGTTGGAGTTGCTGCTATTGTGGGTTATCACTTAAACTATTGGGAAGGACGTAAATTTTTAGAAATCCCAAGACCTTTAGATTACTTAGTAGTTGTTAACGTATTGACCTTTTTAGGTATTATTTTATTAACTTTATGGAAAGGAAAACGCAAAACAACAACAGCTTTAGTGCTTTCTATGGGATTGTTATTCGCAGCCTTATTATACTTACCAGGAATGATTGACTTTGATAGTCAGGTATTAGATTCATTCTTTAGATGGTGGGTTGTTCACTTATGGGTAGAAGGTGTTTGGGAATTGATTATGGGAGGTATTTTATCTTTCTTATTAATTAAATTAACTGGTGTAGATAGAGAAGTTATCGAAAAATGGCTGTATGTAATTGTTGGATTAACGTTCTTGTCTGGTATTTTAGGTACTGGTCACCACTATTACTATATAGGTGTAAATAAAATTTGGTTAATTGTTGGAGGTATATTCTCAGCATTAGAACCTTTAGCCTTCTTAGCAATGGCATTATTTGCAGTTAATATGTATAGAAAAGGAGAGAAAAAACATCCAAATAAAACAGCTTTAATGTGGACCATTGGTTCTGCAATAGTCTCTTTTATTGGAGCTGGTTTATTGGGATTTGCACATACCATTCCGCAAACAAATATTTATACACACGGAACATTAGTTACCGCAATGCACGGACATTTAGCCTTTTGGGGAGCTTACGCTATGATTGTTTTTGCAATTATTAGTTATGCTTTACCAAATATGACAGGTAGAAAATTCTACGATACTTCTAGAGGAAGAATGGCATTCTGGATATCAAATATTGGAATGATTGGTATGACTGTTGCTTTTGGTGTTGCAGGTGTTGCACAAGTGTATATGGAACGTAAATTAGGCTTAAACTTTATGGAAGTACAAAAAGATATTGAAGTACATTTTTGGGTACTTATCATAATGGCAACTCTATTTATTACAGGGATTACACTATATATTATTGAATTTATAAAACACGGTAAACCAACCGATGAAGCTTTAATTCAAGATTAAAAATATTTTTTAGTTAGTAGTGAAACCAGAATGAAGTTTTTTTGACTAAGTTCTGGTTTTTTTATTGGTATTATCTGTGGTTTAATACCTATTCAATTTCAAATATTTTATGTTGAATAGGTATAAACCCTTATATTATTTGATATTATTATAGTTTAAAACTG
>CAZYKN010000175.1:3603-4896 GCA_964648135.1 uncultured Flavobacteriaceae bacterium | reverse complement strand
ATATCCTTTTCTACGTTTTTTCTTAAAAACGATTACTTTATCACCTTTTAGATGACTTAAAATTTTGGCAGTTACTGCTGCTCCTTTCATAGCTGGGGCGCCAATAGTTACTTTTCCATCATCTAGTAAAAGAACGTTGTTAAAGCTTACGCTTGAACCTTCTTCTCCTTGTAAACGGTGAACAAATACTTTTTGGTCTTTTTTAACTTTAAATTGTTGCCCTGCTATCTCTACAATTGCATACATAGGTTAATTATTTAATTTTTTGTTTAAAAACGAGTGCAAATATACAACTTATTTTTGATTATGAAAGCTTTTTTATTGTTTTTTAATTAATTGTGAATCATTGCTTTCTAAATTTTATTTTTGAATTAACCATATATTTGTGAATGTATCTATAATTTTCTTCAAAATCCGTCTTCCGTCTTACAGCAAAGCGGTCTTCCGTCTTCCTAAAACATCTCCTTAGGAATAGTACAAACAGGAATAGCCACCATTTTATGTTTATTAGCACGATGTCTGCTTTGGTAAATTTTAAAGACTATTGCGTTTCTTCCAGTAAAATCGGTTAAAGTTTTACCTTCCTCTTTCATTTGCATTGCCCATTCTAATTCATCATAACTTGCGCCAATTTGGTCTTCATCTGTTCTAGTATCTCCAAACAAGCCATCGGTTGGTTGTGCTTTTTGAATGGAAATTGGAACATCTAAATATTTTGCCAATTCGTAAACTTGTGATTTTAATAAATCTGCAATCGGACTTAAGTCCACGCCACCATCACCGTATTTTGTAAAAAAACCTACACCAAAATCTTCTACTTTATTTCCTGTTCCTGCAACCAATAATCCGTTTATTCCTGCAAAGTAATATAGTGTGGTCATTCTAAGTCTTGCTCTAGTGTTTGCTAGTGATAAATCAATTTTATCGGATTTATTTTCTTTTGGGATTGATTCTTTAAAGGTTTCAAAAGTTTGGGTTAAATCAACTTCAACAGAAGAAACAGTATTAAATTTTTCTTTTAATTGATTGATGTGCTCTTTTGCTCGTGAAACCTGATTTTTACCTTGATGTATAGGCATTTCTAAACACAAGACCTTTAAACCTGTCATTGCACATAAGGTAGAAGTTAAAGCGGAATCAATTCCACCAGAAATTCCTACAACAAAACCATTTACATGAGCCTTTGTTGCATAGTCTTTTAACCATTTAACGATATGATTTGTTACTTTTTCTGCATTCATTCTAAAAGAGTTTTTATATTTGCAACAAAAGTAATAAAATTTCGTTTTGTAG
>CAZYKN010000175.1:0-3503 GCA_964648135.1 uncultured Flavobacteriaceae bacterium | reverse complement strand
GCAACTCTAAGAATAGATTAAAAGTTGATGTTTCTAACATTCCTTCTGATGTAAATATTACTCGTTTTGAAAAAGTTTTTTACAATTCAAAACCATCGGAATTACCTAAAATAAAAAAAGAATTTAGAATACTTTTTCCACATGATATTGATAGTATTTGGGTAAAGAAAATGCAAGATAAAGATGAACAGGAATTATTTGCGGAAACGATGCGAGTTTACCCTAATCTTAAAGATGTTAAATTGCAACTAGATGATTTATTTAAACACGTAAAATATTATTATCCTAAATTTGAAGAACCTAAGACCATTACTTTGATTTCTGATGTAGATTTTAATCAGAAAGTGGTGTATGCAGATAGCTTGTTGTTTATCTCTTTAGATGTATTTTTAGGAGAAGATAGTAAAATTTATAAAGATTATCCATTGTATTTAAAGGAGAATTTCACAAAAAAACAATTGATTGTAAGTACTGCAAAAGAATTAGTAAAACCAATTGTTTTTCCTGTAAAAGATCGCACATTTATTTCAAAAATGATTCAAGAAGGTAAAAAAATGTACGCTTTAGATGCCTTTTTACCTAATTTTAACGATGCTTCTAAAATGGGTTATACCGAAAAAAAATTACAATGGTCTCAAATGAATGAAGATATGATTTGGAGTTATTTTGTTGAAAAAGAGTTGTTGTATAGTACGGATAGTTCCTTAGCAAAACGATTTTTAAGTGATGCTCCTTTTTCTAAATTTTATTTGGATATTGATAATGAATCTCCAGGAAATATTGCTACATGGTTGGGTTGGCAAATTGTACGCTCATACATGAAACACAATAATAAAGTAAGCTTAACGGAATTAATGAAAATAGATAATGATATAGTTTACAAAAAATCAAAATATAAACCAAAAAGATAATAATAAAGTTGAGATACTGAAACGAGTTCAGTATAACGAAACAAAACTTAAATATAAATACAAATGGCAGTAAAACATAAATCAGAAATTAAAATAAACGTAGGATTAGATGAAAATCGTGTTCCAGAAGCAATTCTTTGGAGTGCCGATGACGGAAACATAAAAGACAAAGAAATAAAAGCTGCATTTTTATCTGTTTGGAATCACGATGAAAAAGAGACTTATCGTGTAAATTTATGGACTAAAGATATGCCAATTAACGAAATGAAGCAATTCTTTCATCAGACTTTAGTTTCTATGCAAGAAACCTATAAAGTAGCGACAGGTGATGATAAAATGTCTGACACTATGAAAGATTTTTGTGATTATTTTTTAGAAAATATGATGAAGTAGTTAAGAATTAACTAAATTTTATAAGTAAAGCCGTTTTCTATAAATGGCTTTATTTTTTAGAAACTAGAAAAGTATATAAGCACTCTGTAAAACCTATCTCTTTTTTGCTTAAATTTGCTCAAAAATTTATAGAATGAAGAAAATACTTTTTTTAATATTAATTAGCTTATCCTTCACTTCTTTTGCTCAAAACTCAAGAAGTCCTATTTATCCAACGTGTAAAGATACTCCGTTGGAAGAGTTAGAATCTTGTTTACATGAAAATTTAAAAGCTGCTTTTTTAAAGGAATTTGAATTACCAAATAATGTAAAAGAAGCTAATTTTGAAGGTAAAATTAGCGTGTTTTTTACAATTACCACTAAAGGAACATATCAAATTAATTATACCAATGCCAACTACAAGAGTTTAAAGACTGAAATTCATCGTGTATTTGATAAATTGCCCAAAGCTCAGCCAGGAATGTACAATGGTCATATAGTGGAAAGTGATTTTTTGTTGCCTTTTTATATTCCGTTAGAAGATAATTTTAAGGAAGAGGTTGTTGAAACCGATTCAACATCAATCAAAAAAGAAAATAATCCTAAAAAAGAAGATATTCAAGAGGTTGTTATTGATAAAGACTTAAATCAGTTTCCTGAATTAAATTCAAGTTTGAGTATTCCGTTTACGCATCAACAATATAATTTAATTGAAAAATATAGCAATCAATTAGACAATCAGCACAGTGCTGTAAAGCCTTATTTTTACAATGAAACCGAAGCTTATAAAAAAGTTGCAACCGATAAAACAGCACTCTTTAAAGATGTTCATACAGGTTTAGGAAGGAAAACATGGAACGAAAATTTAATTTACCTTAAAGGAAAAGATTACTGGTTTACAGTAAATCCTGTATTTAATTGGCAAGTTGGTAAAGATAATTCCAATTATAAATATACCTTTAACAATACACGAGCTGTAAATGTGCGTGGAAGTATTGGTAAATTGGGTTTTTCTTCTAGTTTGTATGAAAGTCAAGGGCGATTTGCAAAGTATATTAATGATTATGCAAAAACATTAAAACCTGCAAATAGTTACGCTATTATGCCAGGTTTTGGAAATTCAAAGTCTTTTAAAGATGGAGGAATTGATTATCCTATGGCAACAGGTTATATTTCTTATGATGCAGGAAAACATTTTAATTTGCAGTTTGGTACAGGAAAAAACTTTATTGGTGATGGTTATCGTTCTTTATTTTTATCTGATGTTGCTGCACCGCATACTTTTGCTAAAATAAGCACTTCGTTTTGGAAAGTAAAATACACCAATATTTGGATGTGGATGAATGATGTAAGAGAAAGTGCTTTTATAAATGATAGTTATTTAAGAAAATTTGTTTCAGCACATCATTTAAGTATTAATTTAAGTAAAAAATTGAATGTAGGTTTGTTTGAATCGGTGGTAACTAATGCGAGGAGTAATCCAAATATGGATATAAGTTTTGTAAATCCTATTATTTTTTATAGAGCAGTTGAGTTTTCAAGAGGTTCAAAAAGTGGAAATGCCTTAGTTGGTTTAAATGCTAAATACAAATTGAAAAAAGCAAATATTTACGGACAATTTATATTAGATGAACTTGTGGTAAGTCAGTTGTTTAACAATTCAGGTTCTCGTGTAAATAAATACGGATTTCAACTAGGATTTCATTATTTTGATGCTTTTCATATCCCAAATTTATCTTTGCAAGGTGAAACAAATTGGGTTAGACCTTATACTTATTCTCATAGAGATAGTGAGTTGAATTATTCTCATAGTTATCAGCCTATTGCACATCCTTGGGGAAGTAATTTTGCTGAATTTATAGGAATTGCACGATACCAAAAAGGACGTTTATTCGGAAATTTTAAAGCAGTTTACGGCAAAAAAGGATTTGATTTTAACAGTACAGATGTTAATTATGGAGGAGATATTTTTCAATCGTATAGTGATGGAGGTTTAGCAGATAAAAACACCTATTATCAAGGAAATACAGCAACTATTTTTACAGCTGATTTACAATTAGGATACATTGTAAATCCAACAACTAATTTACATATTTTTGCCAATGCAAGTGTCAGAAATTTTAAATCAAAAGAAGCTATTCCGTATTTTTCTAAAGAAAATACCACTTGGTTTAGTATTGGTTTAAAAACCGATGTATTGAATAATTATTTTGATTTTTA
>CAZYKN010000174.1:0-4947 GCA_964648135.1 uncultured Flavobacteriaceae bacterium | reverse complement strand
CTACGATTATCATTAGAATTAGTATCAATCAATTTATTAAACGGATCAATACCTACTTCTTTAGGCTCTTTATCTACAATAATAGTGAGTTTATTATTGATTTGTGTAAATTTATGTTTTTTAAAGTATAGTACAGTTTCTTTCTTTTTACCGTCTTTTTCTTCTTCTCCAAACACAGCAACATCAATATAATCTGCTAACGGAAGCGAATACAATGGTTTTTTCATTTTTTCTGTTTTGTATGAAATAGAATCCATTTTATTATCAGAAAAATAACGTTTTCCTTTTTCATTGTTTCTGTACTTACTTACGTTAAATTCAAAATCTACTTGATATTTACCATTCTCTAATTTAGTTGATTTTACCTTAACTACTCTATTTTTATACAATGTAATAGTTTCAAACATATCTTTAATAGTATATTGCAAACTATCTGGAACAGCTTTTTTAATATAATTTACCATTTCTACCGAAGTAGTATATGGTGGTTCTTGGAATTTTACCTTTTCTACATATTGTTTTAAGGCATTATTGAGTTTATCTTCACCAATATAATCACTTAGTGCATAGAATATGAGTGAGCCTTTGTTGTATCTTATATAACCTTGACCATCATTATACATTAAAGGTTTTTCTCGTTTACGTTCAAAACCTCTTCTTGTAAGGTATTTATCGAGTGCGTCTTTTAAAAATTTACGCATTTTGTCTTTTCCATATTCGTGTTCTAAGACTTTTAATGAAACGTATTCTGATAAACTTTCCGAAAGCATCGTTGCACCCAAAACATCAGCTCCAATTACTTGATGAGCCCACCATTGATGCGCAACTTCATGAGCCGTTACAGAGAACGGATAATCCGCTCCTCCTTTTTCACTATCATCTACATCAGCAATAAAGCCAATTCTTTCTGAAAACGGAATGGTATTAGGGAATGATTGTGCAAAACTGGCTCCAGGAAATTCAATTACTCTGAGTTGTTTATGTTGATACGAACTAAAATTTTCGGAATTATAAGCTAAGGAACGTTTCATACCTTTAAACATTCTGTCTAAGTTATATTCGTGTCCTTTATGGTAATATATTTCTAAGTTTACATTGTTCCATTTGTCTTTGGCTACTTGGTATTTAGCGGAATTATACGCATAGAAATTCAATATTTTACTATCCATTTTATAATGATAGTACGTTCTACCGTCTTTTGTCCATTTTTTGATTAAATAACCAGGAGCAATCGCAATTTGATCTGATGAAGTACTTACTGTAGTTTCAAAATCTATCCAATCTGAATCATGCGAAATATAGGTATTACCAAGTGCTGTACTATCCGTTGGCATTGGTTTTAAATCGTTTTTAGCTAAGCCGTATTTTTTACGAACTTTATCGTCTTGTAATTCAGCTCCAGAATCATATCCTAGCGAAGGAAATAATTGCATATTATTGATAAATGTACCATTTTCTTTTACAGGAGAATGCTTTTTTAACCAAGTATTTTCTTTGTTTTTAACGGTAAAAGTAAGTGTTAAACTATCTTGTGGTTGAAGTGGTGTTTTAAGTTTATAAATATCAAAATTTTGTACCGTATCTTCTAAAACCAAGGTGTTTTCTTTGTTAAAAGTAAAAGTACTTTCATAATCATTGTGATTTAAGAAAATACTATCAATGGCTTTATTGGTTTTATTAATCATTTTATACGTTCCTTTTGCTTTAAAATTTAACGCCTTCGGATAGATATCCATTGCAACATTTACCGCAACAATTCTAGGTTGAAGAGCTCCTTCGTATTTTTTGTATTTTTTCTCCCATTCAACCCTACTTAGTTCGCTGTCTTTTGAAGTTTTGTATTCATTTAACACGTTATTTTCGTAGTAAATACGATAACCTAAACCTAAAAACAAGATAGTTGCAAGGGCAAATCCTAAAATAGTTTTGGTATTGAATCGTTTTGAAGCAATTTTTAATCGTTCTTCAAATGAATTTGGAAGCCCTCTAACCCAAAATAAACCTGCAAGAATTAAAAGGATAATTCCATCTAAAAACCAATAAGTTTTATAGGCAAAAAACGGACTTAATGAAACACCATAACCATTCATATCTGAATAATTTGCTCCAGGACCGCTGTTGTATTTATATATTGCTTGTTCTATGCCAATTTTACTTAAAAATGGTAATCCTATACTAATTACAAGTAAAATAAATAAGCCTAAATACGGACTTTTAACCAAGCTTTGAATAAATAAAGAGAGCATTGCCCAAATTACAAAATGAATAAGTCGTAATGCGTATAAATCAAACAAATAATGACCTATTTCAAATTTGTAGTAACCGTGATAAATCTGAATGAGCATTCCTCCAATCATAATTACAATAAGTAATAAGGCTTGCATTTTTATAAGCGCAATAAATTTAGATAAAAGTAAAGACCAATTAGGTATAGGCGTAACATCAACCAAATGATTTGCGTTTTCAATCCTGCTTCTATGCACCAACATTCCTGCATATAAAAAGGTTAAAATATTTATAAACAACGAAAAAGCTCCTCCAGGAATGGCAAGCATTTGCCAAGTTACAGGATAGGTTTTTGTTCCAAACACTTGACCTAATGATAAAGAAGATAACAGAATAAAAATCAGTCCTACCAAAACAATACTTATAAAAGGCCAAGATTTTACAATGTATTTAAAGTCGATATTTGATAAATTCCACGTAGTTTTTAAGCGTTGAAAAAAGGAAAAATCATAATTCACTTTTGGAAGTTGAATTCTGGTAATTCCACCAAAATTGGACTTAATTACACGTGCTTCTTTTTGTTTTTTAAAGCTAAAGCTGAAGGCATTCTGGTTAAATTGAAACTTTTTATATACAAATCCAAAGACCAAACTAGAAACGCCAAGCCAAAGTAAGCGATTGTAAATAATAATCCCTTTAAAAGGTAAATACAATTCGTTTTTCTCTGCAACTGTCCAGTATTTTGTGTAATATTCTAAAGCATCACCACCAAAAGGATTAAGCATAGCAGCTAGAAATTTATTATCACTATCGGATAATAAGTTACTTGCCAAACCTTGAATAAACATGAGTAAAACTACGGTGATAAAACCCGCAGAAATATTTCGTGTAAACGTTACCACAGCAAAAACAATTGCTCCAAATAGCAAAGAATTAGGGATGATAAACACAAAATAGGTGTAAATATATGACCAAATTTTAAACGAACCTACAATTTCTTGATTTGTACCAGGTAATCTAAAACCAATAAACAACCCTATACCAACCGAAAGTACAATGATAAATACAATGAGCATCGCACTTAAAAATTTAGCAAATAAATAGTGTGTTTTTGAAAACGGATAAGAGTATAAAATACTGTGCATATTACTTTTGTAATCACGGTAAATACTCAAACCAATAATGGATGGAAATAGAAAGAAAAGCAAGGTTGAAAGTCCAAAAAAAGCACCTGTAATACCAATGGGAGAATTTACGATACTTGCCGAGCCTGTACTTACAGTTAAACTGTCAAAAATTCCTGCGGAACTAGCACCTGTTAAGATGCCAATACCTGCAAAAATGGCTAAATAGATATAAAAAGCAGGTTTTTTAAACCAGTATTTTAATTCGTGTTTAAATATAGTAGAAAACATAATGTTGTTGATTTATAGCGATGTGTTGTAGTTTTAATAGTCTTAAATAGTGCTTCTTGAAATATTAAAATCATGAAACCAATGCTTCTTCTTTAAGTGCAATAAAATAAACATCATCTAATTGTGGAGCAACAGATGTAAACTCATTATTTGGTTTAGTTTCTGAATACACTCTAACATTTAAGCTGTTGTCTGTATTATAATTAGACGAAAGTACATTATAGCTTGTTTCTAAATGATCTAATTCATCTCTTTGAACCGTTGTTTCCCAAATTTTACCTTCAATTTCTTTGGTTGCCTCTAATGGAGTAGTATGTTTTAAGATTCTTCCTCCGTTTAAAATTGCCATTTCGTTGCAAAGTTCCTTAACATCATCTACAATATGTGTAGAAAAAATTACGGTACTGTTTGTGCCTACTTCACGTAAAACATTTAAAAAACGGTTGCGTTCCGCAGGATCTAATCCAGCAGTTGGTTCATCTACAATAATTAATTTAGGATTGTTTAATAGCAGTTGCGCAATACCAAAACGCTGTTTCATTCCTCCAGAATAACCTGCAACATATTTGTTTTTTACATCGGTTAAATTGGTAATTTCTAAGACTTTTTTTACAATAACATCACGGTCTTTTTTAGCTGAAATTCCTTTGAGTTGAGCAAAATAATCTAATAAATCTTGCGCAGACATCTTAGGATAAACACCAAAAGATTGTGGTAAGTAACCTAGAATTTTTCTAAGTTCCATAGGATTTTCTAATACCTTAATATTATTAAATTCAATAGCACCACTATCTGGACTTTGCAAAGTAGCAATGGTACGCATTAAAGTGGATTTTCCTGCTCCATTTGGACCTAATAAGCCAAACATTCCTGTTCCTATTTCAATATTGATATTGTCTAAGGCTTTTACACCATTTTTGTAGGTTTTTGATAAATTTTGGATGCTTAATTTCATGGTTAGCTGTTTTTTAAATATTAAAGGTTTCTTGTTAGACTACAATAAAGCGAATTTGTTACATCTTTTGGGGTTATTTTTAATTCAAGCTAATGCGCGATTGTATTGTGTACAATCATCATAAATTTTTTATTTCAATTAGATTATCAATCATTCCTGTTTCTCTAGAATAATCAATAGCAGCACTATAAATACAATCTTCTTCTCAAACAAAGATAATAAAAAATTTGAGTTTGTTATTTCTGTAACGCTATACGATGCAATCGCACAGAAGCTACTTTGGTTGTTCGTGCGGGAGCTGGGCATAAAAAAACTAATCATTTATAGTAGTTTTACTTGATAGCTAATCTT
>CAZYKN010000173.1:0-4993 GCA_964648135.1 uncultured Flavobacteriaceae bacterium | reverse complement strand
CAGAATGAAGTAAGGTGATTTTGTAGCTAATGTATATCACACACTTTTCAACTACAAATCAAATTTATATTTTAATCCACCTAATACTTGAATACCTTGCACTTTATAATTTGTAAAGCGTTGGTAGTTTTTTCCAAACAAGTTGTTTCCGTTAATAAACGCACTTAGCCTATCAGAAAAACGATATTTTACTGTCGCATTTAAGTCAATATAACTTTTATTTGTAATATTAGTGATTGGAGCAAAAAGGGTATTATCAACAAACTGATCTTTACGTTCACTTACAAAGAATAAATTAGCTCCAACAACTATTTTTTTAGCATCGTAATTGGCAAAAACGCTTGCTTCTAAGCTTGGTAAATTCCACGCTTCTTCTTGAACTTCTAATTTATAGGTATTGAAACGAGCATTTCCTCCAAAACGAAATTCTTTCGTAAAATCCATTGCCAATTCACCAAAAACACCAAAAGTAGTTACATTATCATATAAAACTTTAAACGAATTTGCATATTGATAGTTATTGGCTGTTCCAAAATTAATTTCGTTTAATTTATAGAGCGGTTTTGCATTTTCACTTTTATAGGAAGCATTAATATTATAAGAAACATTTGGCATTAATTTACCTTTTGTTCCTAGTTTTGCATTGTATTGCTCATTGGTTCTTGCGATGTTAAGTGTAGGTGAAACAAAAGGATTTTCTGAAACAAAATCATGATAAGAATGTTGATGTAAACCACCTGTAACTCCTGCATAAACAATTACTACATCTTGAATTAACTCATAAGATGCTGTTACATTTGGATAGATAAAAAACTTATTTACTCCATTATTTTTAAGGTCTGCTGTATAAACTAAATGAGCTCCTAAATTAACGGATAAAAAATCACGGTTTACTTTAAAATTTGGACTTACACCAAGGTTGTAAAATCCATATTCAATTTTATTTACGTTTGCATAATCCTTTTCAAAGCTTCCGCCGATGTATTCTAAGCGCACATCAGTATCTATCCATTCAGTAGAAATTGGAAATTCAAATTGAGGTGTTGCTAAAATATGAAACTCAGAGCTATTATAAGCATCCGTAAATATATTGGCATTGATTTGTGCACCTTTAAAATTAGAATCGTAGTATTTCATCATTCCACCAAGATCAAATCCGTTATAAATTTGTTTTGGATCTATGGCATTAATTTGAGTATCTGTTAAAGATAAAGCATCGTTTAAACCATACCAATTTAATTTTTGATATTCATAACCAACACTCATTTTCCAATCAAAGGCATCAGCAGCATTTTTGTAGTATGCTTTAACAGTTCCATCCATAAAGTTATTATCTAATTTTACGTCTTTTATTCCTCCATTTGAAGAATGAAAACCGAGTTTTACACCAAAATCATTATCTCTTGTAGTTGATGTATGCGCAAAAGCCTCCAATTTTGGAGTAGTATAATTTCCAAAACCAAGATTTACATAATTTTCATAAATACGTTCTTGAGCTTTTCTTGCCACACCTTTTGCTTTTCCTTTAGATGGTGTAAAAGTAGAAGCAACAGGAACAGAATGAATGGTATATTCAACTGGTTTTTTATCTTGAATATCATCATTTTCTATCACAGGATTTTTCTTAATTTTAAACGCATCCTTGATTTTTGGAGTGTAAGGTTTTACGATGTTTACTTCTTCGGTTTTTAACGAATCTTTATCCACTTCTTGAGCAGAAAGCAACATCACTGAAAAGAGTAAAATGAAAATTAAAATCGGTTTTTTCATGTTTATTTGTTTAATTAAGAACATATTGCATTTAATAATGTATGTTCTATGTTTATTTATTATTTTATCTACCAAACCAAAGACCAAAGACTAAAGACCAAAGACCAATAAGACTATTCTGGAACTACAGATGCGTTTGTTTTTGCTTCTTCTGCTTTAATTTTTCTTAGCGTTTCCTCGGCATCTTTAACGGTTTCTTTATAGAATTCATCACTTTTAAAACGTTTGATAACGGCTTCTAAAATAACCGTTGCTTGAAAAGCATCTTTCATTCCGTAAAAGTTTTTTGCCATAACCACCAATCCTTTTACACTCCATTCTTGATACGTTGAATAATTTTTATTGAGTTCGTCTATTTGTATTTTAGATTCTGCATAATTTCCTTCTTTATTTTTAAAGAACGCATCGTAATAAATAGATTCTGCTTTAAGTGCTCCTTGTGCAATTAAGCCAACTTCTTGATAAGCTTGTTTTGCTTTTGCTTCATCGCCTGTTTTAATGGCAGAACGAGCAATGATGATTTTTGCATCAGTGGTTACTTTTTGGTCTAAATTGGATTGTTGTAAAATCTTTTCGGCGTAAGCCACAGCCTGATTGTAATGTTCTAGATTGTAATTTCCTTTCATTAAATTGGACTGTGCATATAGAATATTTTGCTCGTTTTTTGCTTCTGTTTCTAAGCGTTTTAAAACAGGAATGGCTGCTTCCCAATTTTTATCATTCAATAAAACTTGCGATAAACGCGTTAAAGCCTGCTCTGTATATTCATTGGCATTTTGATTGATAATATACTCGTAATACGGTTTGGTTTGTGCCAATTTATTGAGCGAATAATACATTTCTGCTAAATAAAAATTAGCTTGTAGAGCATGATTTCCGTTAGGGAAACGAGCTAAATATTGTTTAAATCCTTTAATGGCTTTTTGTTTGTTGTTTTGTTGATACTGAATATCTGCCGATTCAAACATGGTGTTATCTAATTCATTATCAGTTACCTCTACAAAATCGATGTTTTTAACCCAAGCAGCATATTCATCTACTCTTCCTAAATTAATGTATATCTGACGAGCATTATTCACCGCTTGACGAGATTCTGGTGATTTAGGAAAATCTCGAACCAATTTTTTATATTTTGTAAGTGCTTTTTCTCCTTGATTGGAATTAAAATAAATCAATCCTTGTTTTAATAAAGCCTTTGGTTTTAAAGCACTATGTGATAATTTTAATACATTTTCATAAGCTGCAATCGCTTTGTCTTTTTGATGCGCTTTGGTATAAGCAACGCCTAATGAATAATAAGCTTCATCTCTATATTTAGATGTTTTAAATTTGTTTAAAAACTCGTTTAAAGTTTCAATTTTACGATTGTTTTTTCCCACAAAACCATAACTAATCGCTTTTTGGAAATAAGCATAATCTAAATTTTTACTCTTGTTTTGAATTGCAAAATTATACGCTTCCATAGCTTTATAATAATTACTTGAAATAAAATAACTATCACCTAAACGTAAATAAGCATCTTTTACTAAATCATCAACCGTTGTGTGCTTATCAATAAAACTTTGAAAAGCATTTACTGCATTTGGATAATTTTTTAATTTAAAATTACAGTAGGCTATATTGTAATCTACTGTGTTGTATTCTGTGGTTTCATTGGCACTTGCTAAGGTTTTAAAATTGGTAAAGCCTGTAAGTGCATCGTTAAATTTATTTAAAATGTAATTACTTTCTGCTTTCCAATAGGTTGCTTTTGCAGTATATTTTGCATTTACTTTTTTATTTAATGATTTATTGAAAAGCGCTAAAGCTTCATTAAACTTAGAATCATTAAACAACTGAACTCCTTTATAAAAAGCGACTTTTTGATATATTTCTTTTGATTTAGAATCGTTTTTGCGTTGTAATAATTTTAAAGCTCCGTCATAATCTTTTGAAGTAACATAGGAACTGATAAGCAATTCATTAATTTCATCAACTTCTTTAGATTTTGGATATTTATCTAAATACTCTGTCAGAACATCTGGAACTGATTTTAACGGATTTCCTATTTCATAACTCAATTTTGCATAATTTAACCACGCATTTTTTTTGATATCGTTATTAAAATCCATTTCCAACGCATTTCTATACGCATTTAAAGCTTCCTGTTTTTTACCTGATTTTACGTAGCATTCACCTAAATGGTAAGAAGCATTTTGACCAACAGCAGTTTTGCTTCCTACAATCTTATTAAACCAAGAAATGGCATTATCATAATCTTTTTGTTGATAGTAAGCATAACCTAATTGGTAATAATCGCTATTATTCCATTTGCCGTGTTTTCCTTTATATTGTAATAAAAACGGAATGGCTTTATCATATTGATTAAGGTTAAAATAGCTTTCGCCAATAATTTTAGCAACATCAGATTTTTGTTTTCTGTTTGCTTTAGGGAAATAAGGTTCTGCAATATTAATGGCTTCTTGAAACTGACCTGTTTTAAATTTTACCGTTGCTTTAAAATACGGAATATCTTTACCCAAACGTTTGTCATCTACTTGATCTAAATACTTATCTGCATTGTCATAATCTTCATTTTGCAAAGCCATAAAACCAGAGTAATACTTAGCTTGTGTTCCGTATTTAGGCGAATCTAACAACGGTGCAAAATAAGCTTTCGCATCTTTATATTTTTTTAAACTAAATAAAGCATAACCGTATTTAAAATTAAAATCTTCTTCTTGATTTGCGGTTAATCCTTTTGTATCTACATTTTTAAACCATTTTAAAGCATCGTTATATTTACCGTAATCGTAATAATAATTACTTACTTCTCTAAAAGCGTCATTTCTTTTGGTGCTTGTAGGGTAATTTTCAACAAAATCTTGCATTAATTCATCACCGTCTCTTTCGTTAAGATGTAAAGCAGCAAAAGCAATATAATAATCGCATGTTGCTTTATTTTCTGAATTAGCATCAAATTGACTGCGTACTTTTTCAAATAACTGTCTTGACGCTGTATAATCTTTATCTAAATACAAGGCAGTTGCATGATTAAAATCTTTTAAACTATACGTGTAAACAGTTGATTTTTGTGCAATTAAATGCGATGTAATTAAAACTAAACTAAAGCTTAAAAATGTTTTTAATGTGTTCATAGTTATAAAATGAATTTATTCAAAAATAAAGATATTCATTAAGATAACGTATAAAATTGTGTTGAATTGTTCACAATGTTATTAAA
>CAZYKN010000172.1:0-5009 GCA_964648135.1 uncultured Flavobacteriaceae bacterium | reverse complement strand
GGTAATTGATGTGCCTAATAAAAAATTGGTAAAAATCATTCCAACAGGTATTAAACCACATCCTGGTCATGGAACAAACATTAAAAATAAATTAGGAAATCTTTGGATAACTTCTCATTTAGGTGAAAATAAATTATCTTTAATTAAAACAAATCCTGGAAAAGGGCAATGGACAGTAGTAAAAGAATTAAAAGCTTCAGGTACAGGTGGTGGAGCGTTATTTGTAAAATCTCATCCAAAATCACATCATTTATGGGTTGATAGAACTTTAAATCCAGATCAAAAATTACATTCATCTGTAGATGTGTTCGATACTAACACACTTAAATTGGTAAAAACATTACCAATTCCAGAAGGAGTTGATGGAAGAGCAGTACATTTTGAATATAATCGAAAAGGTGATGAGGTTTGGGTTTCTTACTTTATGGGTAAAAAGAATGCTATTGTTATTTATAACGATAAAACCTTAAAAGTTAAGAAAATTATTCAAGGTGATTGGGTTCAAAATCCAACAGGTAAATTTAACGTTTACAATACAACACACGATATTTACTAAAATAAAGCAGTCTATGAGAGAAACTTATATTAAATAAGTTTCTCTCAAATAGACACTACTACTAACAATAATTACAATTAAAAATGAAGAAAATATTTCTATCATTAGCAATGCTATTGCTTATTATTAAACCTGTTTTATCACAAAAAACATTAAAAGATTCAATTAATCAGATTAATGAAGTTGTGGTTACGGCACAGTTTTCTCCACGAAGTGAAAAGAATTCTATTTACAAAGTCAAAATCATTAGTAATAAAACCATTGAAAAAAAAGCTGTTAATAATTTAACGGAATTGTTAAGACAAGAATTAAATATTGATTTTTCTCAAAATGCTGTATTTGGAGCAGGACTAGAAATGAATGGTATTACAAAAGAAAATATTAAAGTTTTAATAGATGGCGTTCCTTTAGTAGGTCGTGTTAATGGTGTTTTAAATCTAAATCAAATAAATTTAAATAATGTTGAGAGAGTGGAACTAATTGAAGGTCCAGTTTCCGTATTTTATGGTACAGATGCGCTAGGAGGTATTGTTAATATTATCACCAAAAAAAACCAAAAAGAAGCTGTTCAAGGAAGTTTTTCAGCCTATTATGAAACTGTAGAGGCAAAAGAATTGAATGGTGAAATTGGTCTTAAACAAGGTAAAAACATTTTTAAATTTGGAGCAGGTTATTATTATTTTAATGGCTTAAATACTAATGATGATAATGTTAGAACCTTTAATTGGCCAAAAAAGAGAAAATACAACAAGAGTTTCACCTATTTAAGAGAATTGGGGAATTACAATTTATCGTTTACAAGTAATTTTTCTGAAGAATTATTACACACTTTGGGAGAAGTTAAAAGAGGTAAGGCAAAAGATATTGATTATAAAACGCAACGTTTTGATAATAGCTTAAACCTTCAAGGTTCTTTGAAAAATAATAAATTTGTAGATGTTACAATTTCTTACTTGAATTATGATAGAGATGATAAAACCTTCATTTATAAACCATCAAACAATTCAATTACTTTTTTAGAGAATAATCCTAATGCAAATGGAAATTATTTTGATACTTTTTTTGTAAAAGCACAATATGCTCAAGATGATAAATTAAAAAAACTAAATTATATTATTGGAGCAGAATTGATTTCTGATAAAGGGAATGGTAATAGAATTTTAAACGGCAATCAAAGTACTTTAAATCAATCTGTTTTTGCAAGTGTAAATTATAAATTTGCTAATCAACTAGAGCTACAACCTGCTGTTCGTTATACAAGTAATAATACTTTTGGTAGTTTGTGGTCTCCTGCCTTTAATGCAAAATATAGATTGAATAATAATAATGCGCTTCGATTTTCTTATGGAAATGGTTTTAGAGCTCCATCGTTAAAGGAATTGTATTTAGATTGGACACCTCAATTTGGACCAATTACGTATCTATTTAAAGGTAATAAAGACTTAAAATTAGAATCATCTCATAGTTTTAACTTGTATTATACTTATAAAAAGCAACTTTCTAATTCAAGTGTAACCATTGAACCTTTCTTAGCTTATAATCAAGTAAAAGATTTGATTGGTTTAAGCGAATTGGTTACAGTTGGTTCGCCTTTAGATTTTACTAAAGAAAGACATTATATTAACCTTAACGGAATGAAGACTGCTAATTTTTCTGTTCAAGGAACTTATAAAAAGGAAGAGTTGAAAATAGATTTAGGGTTTTCATATCTTGGACGATATATTGAGTATTCAGATGCTTTTAATTCTGGTGATTTTATGTTTACTCCAGCAATTAGTTCTTCCATAAATTATAAGGTTAAACCTTTAAATGTAGATGTAAATATCTTCTATAAATATTCAGGAAAACGTAAAGGTCATTTTATTGACGATTCTGGTTCTGAAGATGTTTTAGTAGAAACTACAAGAGATGATTTTAGCAATTTAGACGCATCATTAAGTACTTCTCTTTTTAAGAATAAAGTATCTATAATTATTGGTGCAAAAAACATTTTTAATGTAACGGATATTGAATCTTTTAACCAAATAGGAGTTGCTCATGAGCGAAACAGTCAGCTTTGGGGAAGTTCTTATTTTATAAAAACAAATTTTAAATTTTAATAAAAATAATTAACAAAAATAAATTTTAATATTATGAAACACCTTTTTTTAACAATCGTATTTGTTGTAGTGTGTACTGCAACATTAACAGCGCAGACATTTAATTTGTCGGCAGAACTAAGACCTCGTTATGAGAATAAACATGGCTATAAAGCATTGCAAGCTACTGATGCTGATGGTGCTAATTTTATCTCACAGCGTACAAGAATTAATTTCGGATTCAAAAATGAAAAATTAAAGGCTTATGTATCTCTTCAAAATACTAGAGTTTGGGGTGATGTTGGTACTTTAGCAGCTCAAGATAATGTTGGAGCAGGTATTGGTACAACAGTGCATCAAGCATGGGCTGATGTGTCTTTAGCTAAAAGCTTATCTGTAAAATTGGGTCGTCAAGAAATTATTTATGATGATTCAAGAATTTTTGGTAATGTAGGATGGGCACAACAAGCAAGATCACACGATGCTTTTGTGTTTAAATTTATACCAAATAAAAAAAACAGATTAGATTTTGGTGTTGCTTTAAATGCAGATTCTCAAGCAGGAGTTGATAATCCGTATTCAACACAGCATAAAGCATTCCAATACTTATGGTATCATGGTAATTTTTCAAATATTGGGTTAAGTATTTTGGCTTTAAATACTGGTTTAGAATATTTAGATGCAGATTCAAAACAACAAATTGCTTACAGACAAACTGTAGGACCAAGAATTACCTATAAGAAAAATAAAATAGATGCTAATGCTGCTGTATATTATCAATCAGGTAAAGTAGATGAAACAACTAAGGTAAACGCATTGTATTATACTTTAAATTTTGGATTTAAGGTTTCTAATAATTTTAAAGTAGCTTTAGGATATGAATATTTGTCTGGTAAAGATCAAGATGATACAGATTCAGATGTAAAAACATTTGCTCCTTTATTTGGAACAAATCATAAGTTTAACGGTTGGATGGATTATTTCTATGTAGGTTATGGAAATGCTACTGGTTTACAAGATATTAATGCTACGTTTGCATTTAAAAAAGATAAATTTTCAGCAAAATTAATTCCTCATTTATTTGCAGCTACAAACCAAGTGTTTAATGGAGCTGATAAAATGAATAATTCATTAGGTACAGAAATAGATTTTACTTTAGGTTATAAAATTGCAAAAGATATTACCTTTAGTGCAGGTTATTCTCAAATGTTGGCAACCGATACTTTAGAAGTTCTTAAAGGAGGTGATAAAAGCGAGCATAATTCATGGGCTTGGATGATGTTTACTGTTAAACCAAGCTTGTTTACACATACTGTTTCTAAGAAATAGTATTTTATACCAAATATTAGGTTATTTTGGTATATTAATTAATGATTAGAGGTTTTAGGTTTTCTAAAACCTCTTTTTTAGTGTGTTTATAAATAAAGATAATTTTATCTTTTTTATAAAATAATGCGCTATTTAGAATCATTTTAAGTACTTTTACATTTTAAAATAACAATCATGAGTAATTCAACATATTACCACGCCGTAGGCAAAGAAATTGAAGTCTTTGAACACAGTTATAAAAATAAACTTCCATTTTTATTAAAAGGACCAACAGGAACAGGAAAGTCCCGTTTTATAGAGTTTATGGCAAATAAATTAGCTAAAAAATTAATCACCATTGCTTGTCATGAAGAAACGTCTTCAACCGATTTAATAGGTCGTTTTATTATTAAAGGAGCAGAAGCAGTTTGGCTGGACGGTCCACTTACCACAGCGGTAAAAGAAGGTGCCATTATCTATTTAGATGAAATTGCAGAGGCAAGACCAGATGTAATTGTT
This sequence comes from uncultured Flavobacteriaceae bacterium, assembly GCA_964648135.1. Taxonomy (GTDB): domain Bacteria; phylum Bacteroidota; class Bacteroidia; order Flavobacteriales; family Flavobacteriaceae; genus S010-17. The sequence continues at coordinate 548 of CAZYKN010000172.1, read as the reverse complement.
GCTATCCATTCTCTTACTGACCACAGACGGGAATTGTATATTGATAAACTAGGAGAAACCATAAAAGCGCACGAAGATTTTATGTTAGTAGCATCATTTAATCCTGGTTATCAAAAGGGATTTAAAGAGTTAAAACCATCTACAAAACAGCGTTTTGTAGCGTTAAGTTTCACCTATCCTGAAGAAAAAATTGAACAAGAAATTGTAGTAAACGAAACCGAAATAGATAGCACAATCGCAAAAAAGTTGGTCAATATTGCTACTAAAATCCGTAATCTTACAGAACTTGGTTTAACCGAAACTGTTTCAACCAGACTTTTAGTAGATGCTGCAAAACTAATTCACTCAGGTTTACCAAAGCGTTTGGCGGTTGAGGTTGCAATAGTTGAACCTTTAACAGATGATTTAGAAATCATTGAAGCTTTACGTGATTTGTGTAATTTATTGATTTAAATAAATAATACTCCTTCCCTTTAGGAAGGTTGGGATGGGCAAAAAATGGCACTAGACGAATACATATACGGAAAAATAGCAAATTTCTTTAAAAC
>CAZYKN010000171.1:2418-5019 GCA_964648135.1 uncultured Flavobacteriaceae bacterium | reverse complement strand
CCTTGTTTATCATTAAAATAATTTAGATTAAAATCGTCGTATTTTGAATTGATTGGAACACCTAAATTTATTGGTTCTGTAAATTCACCCTTTATTTTTTCTGAAACAAAATTATCTAACATTCCTAGTCCTAAATGACCATTAGAAGCAAAAAATAAATTTCCTTTTTTAGAAATAAACGGAAAATGTTCTCTATGTGATGTGTTGATGGTTGCTCCTAAATTAATAGGTTCTCCATAGATAGTATCTTTAATTGTAACATAATACAAATCATACTCACCATAACCACCTTTTCTATTTGATGAAAAATAGAGTTTATCCTCTTTAGGATTTAAAGCAGGATGCTGATAAGAATATCCTAAGGTATTGAAAGGTAATTTTTCTAATTTAGACCATTTTCCATCTACTTTAATTGCTTTATATAAATGAATGTTGTTGTTTTTCTGTTTATCAAAAACCTTTTTTCCTTTAGTGAAATTACTTTTAGATACATAAATGGTATTTCCATCTTTTGAAAAACAAAAATTTCCTTCATGTAATTTAGAATTGATACTTTCTGGTAACTTTTTTATTGAACCAATAGTGTCTAATTTATCATTAATTTTTACACTGTAAATATCTAAAAATGAATGATGTGTCCATTTGTATTCTTTTTTTAACAGCTCTTTTCCTCTATCTGATGTAAAATAGACAGTATCTCCTCTTTTCACAGCACCAAAATCAGAAAAATTAGAATTATAATGGGTTTTTTTAATAGTATAATCAGGATTTTTTAATCTTATTTCTTCAATTAATTCAACACTTTCTTTTTTATTAAAAGGCAAGTTTAAATTCTGATTGTATTTTTTAAGGTAATTTAATCCGTTTTCATAATTTCCTAAAGCTGCTTGTACTTGATATAACATAAAATTATACTTATTATCATAAGTTTTATCATCTTCATTAAAATTACCTTTAACCAATTCCTTTAAAAAATAAGCAGCATCTCTATATTCAAAAATATTGTAATAACTTGTTGCAATATTTTGAATGGCTTTTTTAGCATAAGAATTTTCTAACTGAATTTCATAATACTTAGCAGCATTAATATAATCTCCTTTATTAAAAAAACGATCTGCTCGTGTTGTTTTTTGTGCGTAAAAAGCACATCCTATCATTAAAAATAAAAGAAATATTTGCCTTTTTAATCTGTTTTGTGGTCTTATTCTCATCATTAATAAAATCTTGGAGATGAATATTTTTTTCCTAAACTAAGAAAGTCAAATTTGTATAATAAAATAAATTCATGACTTCCGTTATTATAATCTTTTAAATCGCTTATCGTGTAATCATAGGCATAACCTAAGCGCAAATTAGGTGTTACATTAACCGTTGCCATTGCTCCAATAGAATCTTCCAAACGATAGGAAACTCCTAATTCAAATTGGTTATTATACAAGGCATTTAAAGACAAGTCAAAGCTCAAAGGTGAACCTATTGATCCTTTTACAATTGCTGAGGGTTTAAATTTTATCATATCAGATAAATCAAAAATATAACCTCCAATTAAATTAAGATGCGCAACTGTTGTATAACTACTTTCTGAATTGGAGTTTTTAATTTTTGTAGGCAATAAATTAGGAACAGATAAACCTAAATAGTAGTTATCAGTAAAAAGAAAAACACCTGCTCCAAGTGTAAAAACAGTTTTATTTATATTTTCAAAAGAAGAGTCTGATGCAACATTACTAGACGATGCGTCTAAAGTTAAATTTTCTCCTCCAGACTTTAATCCAAATGATAAATTTTTAACCTCATCTAACTTAATTTTATACGCCATATCTATATTAAACAAGTTCCTAGACAGTTTGATATGGTTTCCTATTTGATCATTAACGTAATTTAAACTAAATTCAATCTGCTCATTTACAGGAATATGTGCAAATAGGTTTGCCGTTGTTGGTGCTCCAGAAATAGATATCCATTGCTTTCTGTATAAACTTCCTAGTTGATAAACTCCAGGTTCATTAGTCATATAAGCAGGATTTACAATACTCATATTATACATATACTGTGTGTAATGTGATTCTTGTTGTGCGCTTAATGTTATGCTATAAAATAGCAGTAGGATTAGTATCTTTTTCATGAATTCATTTTTTTTGTTTTATACTGAACATGCGTATTTTATATTATCTGCTTAAATAAAAGTCTCCTTGAATAGGTTTTGATGAACCATCATTTGGATTAAAAATATAGAAATATACACCAGCAGGTACTTGATCGCCTAGTGTTAATTTTACGTTGGAAACACCTTCAAATAAAGGAGTGTTTGCATCTGCTGTATAAATAGTATTTCCATAACGATTAAATATTTTTAATTTAAAATTTGGAAAAATATTTGGAAAATCACATAAACTTAAAGTGTCATTTTCTCCATCATTATTTGGAGAAACACCATCACTGATACATGGCACACATCCTTGAATTCCAAATTGAATTAAAGTTACTTCTATTTTCGTTCTTTCAGATTCGCAACCATTATCACCTAAAGCTGCAATATAATAATCTTCATTATCTGTTAAGGTTTCCGTTTCGTCTATTGGCATTGTATCATCAATATTA
>CAZYKN010000171.1:0-2318 GCA_964648135.1 uncultured Flavobacteriaceae bacterium | reverse complement strand
GTTCCTCCTGCATCTGCATCAGAATCTAGCAGATTTGTTAAATCAATGGTGTCTTCTAATATACATACTTGCTCTTCTACATTATCACCTGCAATTGCCAAAGGAGCAATAATCACCTCAATCGTTGCAACTTGTTCATTACAAATACCGTTACTTGGAACAGTATAAATATAATTACCAGCAGTAAAAGTATCTGGATTAAATGTTACTAAATGATTAGTAGAAGTAAAATTATCTGGTCCAGACCATGTACCATTTTCATTTGGAGTTCCATTCAACATATCAAAAAGTTCAAAGTTATCATCATCAATACATACTGTAATGGTATTATCTGAACCTGCATTGTATTGCTTATAAAGAGTAAAGCTTAAATCTGCTGTTTTAAAACAATCATTTGCCGTAATATTGTATTGAAAATTAAAACTTATTTCATCTTCAAAATCTGGAATTGTAAAAGGACTTACTACTATTTCGTTAGTATCTAAGTTTAGCCAATGTGCATCTGAACCTGTGTAAATAGAATCTGTTCCATTGTCATCTAGTAGGCTTATTAAATCTAAGGGATTGTTGATTTCTGCTTGACATAATTCTAATCCTGAAGTGTTTTCACCTGGATAATTATATGGATGAATATTAAGGGTTATTTGCGCTGTTTGTCCTCCGCAAGGTGGTGATGTAAAATCATCAAAACTACAACCATCTGGCACATCATAAGTGATTTCTCCATTAAAAAGAGAACTACCAACATAAGGATACATTTTACAATTATATTCTTCATCAACAATATACTCAAATACATAAGTCCCTACATCGTCATTGGTAATATTAGATAAATCAATTGTTCCAAGTGATGTGTAATCTGGATCTTCAAGAACAGTTTCTAGTAATCCTGTATTTGAAACTAAGCCTAAATCTGATGAACCAGACACAAGTCTCCAATTAGTATATTTTCTATTTGGATAATCATAAATCACTCCATTTTCATCAGAGAAAGTGATTAAATCATATAAATTTAATGATAAAGGATGATCAGCAACACAAATATTTTCTGGTGCTTCTTGTTCAAAAGACCTAATGGATTCAAAAAACGTAAATCTTATAGTACTATCATAATCAAAACACACATTAGAACGGCTATCTACATTGTATTTATAATAGTAAGATCTACATTCAAACCTAGGATTTGTCAATATTAAATCATTATATACTTCTGCTAAATTTACTTGAGAGTCATTAGGCGTAGAAATTTGATTTGTTGGATCTACATCAGAAGACCAAGTTCCTTCAATATCTTCATTTACTAAATAAGCATCATCTCTTAAATCTATATCTCCATTATAATCACCTGCAATTAATTCCTCTTCACAAATATTAATTTTATTAGCAAAACCAGAAAAACCACTTCTTACAACCGATACTTTAACCGTAGTTTCCATAGTTGGAGCACAAGGTGTAATTCCTGGTACAGTATATTTGAATTCAAATACTTCATCATCAATTAATGGTGGACCTGCTTGATAAGGTACATCTGCAATTAAAAATCGTCCTTCATCAATACCTATAAAATTAGGACTATTACCTAAATATGTCCAAGTTCCATTAGAATGAGCACTTGGTGTTGAAAGCAAGGTTTGGAATAAATCAAAATAAATAGCAATATTACATCTTGTAAACAACTGTGGAGAATCACAAATTTCAATATTTACATCGTTATTACCAATGGTTGGTACAGAAAAACCAGAAAAAGGACCAATAACAACATTCATATCAATAAGAATTCCATCTGTACAAGCTGAATTTGTATTGATAAATTGAAAATGATAATCCGATTCTGTTTCTGAAGCATTTGATAAATCCCATAAATGTAAATTACCATTAGTTTCATTAAGAGCATAATTAAAATTTGGATCAAACCATTGACCGTCACTACTTGAAATTGGAGTTACTCCTGCTATGCTATTGTACTCATCAAATAAATTTATGATACCATCATTTGTTCCATCATTATCAAAATCTATTTGCGCCATATCACAAATAGTAATTGTTTGCTGCTCGTTGCATTGCGCATAATTATTAAAAAAAATAAGGAAGATAGGTGCTAATAATAGCTGTTTAATTGTTTTCAAATTGTTTTTTTTTACAAATTTAAAAAAAAAACAAACACCAACTAATAAAATATGGATTTGTCTTAAAATAATGAGCAGATGTATTAAACTAATGAGTATTCGTTAATTTTATTAATAATTATACTTCCCTTTCCAACGTTTTTTCAACAATTCTCTAAAAGTATTTTCACGCTGATTATCACTCGGTTCATA
>CAZYKN010000170.1:0-5021 GCA_964648135.1 uncultured Flavobacteriaceae bacterium | reverse complement strand
GTATTTATTTTTTACAAAGATATTGTTTATTTATTAATTGGTGTTTTTTAGTCTTTAGTCTTCAATTCACAGTGTTCAGTGTTCAGTTTTCGGTGTTTAAAACTCAAATTTTAATTGATAATCAATAATTTTTTTAGGAGTTTCTTTCTTCTTCGCATTAATATTGAGGTTTGTTACTGAAATTCCAATAAGTCTAACCGAATTTTTTAGTTTTTCTTGATATAAAAGCTCTTTAACGGTTGCTAACAACAAATTTTCATCCTTAATGTAAAATTGGAGCGTTTTACTGCGTGTTTGTGTAGAAAAATCGCTGTATTTTATTTTTAAAGTAATGGTTTTACCTGCTACTTTTGCTTTTTTTAATCGGTTTTCTAATTCGTTTGCTACTTTTTCCAATTGTTCCATAATATAAACTTCGGAAGTGAGATTAGTTCTAAACGTATGTTCTGCAGCAACGGATTTACGAATGCGGTTCGGTTTCACTTCACTAGTATGAAGTCCTCTAACCAATTTATAGTAATACGCTCCAGATTTTCTAAAGTGCTGTATTAAAAATTCCTCTGATTTTTGCTTTAAATCCATTCCATTAAAAATACCCAAATTATACATTTTTGCAGCAGTAACTTTTCCAATGCCATAAAATTTTTCAATAGGCAATTTTTCTAAAAAAGGAATAATTTCTTCTGGCAAGATGGTTTTTTGTCCGTTAGGTTTATTGATATCCGAAGCTATTTTAGCAATAAATTTACTCGATGAAATTCCTGCGGAAGCTGTTAAACCAACTTCATCAAAAATACGTTGCCTTATTTCTTTGGCAATTAAAGTTGCAGATGGATTGTCCTTTTTATTTTGAGTAACATCTAAATACGCTTCGTCTAAAGACAAAGGTTCAACTAAATCTGTATAATCTAAAAAAATGCGTTTTATTTGTTTAGATATTTGTGAATATCGGTCAAAACGAGGTCTTACAAAAATTAAATTTTTACATTTTTTACGTGCTAAATTTCCACTCATAGCAGAATAAACACCGTATTTTCTTGCCTCATAACTTGCTGCCGAAACCACGCCACGTTCACCACTACCACCAACGGCAAGCGGTTTTCCTTTCAGTTTAGGATTATCCATTTGTTCAACAGACGCATAGAAAGCATCCATATCTACATGGATGATTTTTTTTGTATTGTTCTTAGTATGCTCCAAAGTTTAATAAACCAAATTAATTATAATGTAAAAGTAAGTATTTAATTTTTTATGATAACCTTAAAGCATCAAGAGTTTTTGTTATGAAAAAGTGATTTTTTTATATTTTTTCACTCACAACTTGGCGTCTTTGCGTCTTTGCGAGGAAAATGGGAGCATAACTGTACTAATTCAAAATATTTTATTATCTTTACCTTATTAGAAATTGTAAAAACAAAGCAGTTCATTTATTGAATTATATTCATTATTTAAACAAAGAGCTTTAAATTACTGAAAATGAAGCAGTCTAGTTATTCATAAAAATCATTTTTATTGAAATGATATTTATCATTTTTTTAATTGTGATATTGTTGTAAATTTAGGGTATAATTAGAGATAGTTATACAAGTTATATATTAACCGTTAAACCTTTATAATATGAAAGTATATGATGACAAACACATTAAAAATGTTGCTTTTGTTGGTGCACACAATTGTGGTAAGACAACGCTAACAGAAACAATGCTCTTTGAGGCTGGATTAGTCAAACGTCGCGGAACTGTAGAAGAAAAAAATACAGTGAGCGACTACCACGAAATTGAAAAAGAAAAACAATCAACGGTGTTCGCCACACCAGTCCACACAGAATGGCGAAACTACAAAATAAACATTTTAGATACTCCAGGATTAGACGACTTTATAGGTGAAATAGCTTCAACTATGCGTGTTGCTGATACTATTGCGGTGCTTGTAAATGCTCAATATGGTGTTGAATCTGGTACCGAAATTATTTGGGAATATGTAAATAAATACAACAAGCCAAGTTTGTTTGTTATCAATCAGATAGATCATAAAAATGCCGATTTTGATGTTACTTTTAACAGTATCGTTGAAATGGTTGGAAATAATGCGGTGAAAATTCAATATCCTTTAGTAATTGATGGTGCACAATGTATTGTGGATGTGCTTAAAATGAAACTCTATAAATTTAGTGAAGCAGGAGGGAAGCCAGAAAAATTAGACATTCCAAAAGATCAAAAAGAATTGGCAGAAATGCTCCATAATGAATTGGTAGAAAAAGCCGCAGAAAATGATGAAGATTTAATGGAATTATTCTTCGATAAAGGAACACTTAACGAAGATGAAATGCGAGAAGGAATCCGTAAAGGAATGCTAAACCATGAATTATTTCCTGTTTTCTGTGTTTCAGCATTAAACGATATGGGTAGCGGACGACTTATGGGATTTATTGATAATGTTGCTCCAAGTGCCATTGATTTAAAACCAGAACAAGATGTAAATGGTGATTTAATTGATAGAACCGATAAAAAAGAAACTAGAATATTTATTTTTAAAACCATTTATGAAGCCAATGTTGGACAGATTTCTTTCTTTAAAGTAAAATCAGGGGAATTAAAAGTAGGAGATAAGCTGATAAACAGCAGTAATGGCGAATCAGAATCTATCAACCAACTTTTTGTAATGGATGGTAAAAACAGAGATTCTGTAGAAAAATTACATGTTGGAGATATTGGAGTTACTTTAAAATTAAAAAATACTGCAACGAATGATACACTAAGTACAAGCGGAAAATCTACTGTAAAACCAATAACTTATCCAGATTCTAGAGTAACTAAATCCGTTACCGCAAAAGAGGTAAAAGACGATGAAAAACTCTTTGAAATCCTTAAAAAAATGAGTTTGGAAGATCCAACCATTGTATTGAGTTATTCAGCGGAATTAAAACAACAATTAATTTCCTGTCAAGGGGAATTACACTTAGCAACCATAGATTGGCAACTTAAAAACGTACACGGAATAGAAGCAAAATTTGAACGTCCAAAAATAGTATATAGAGAAACCATACAACGTCCAGCATCAGAGAGTTATAAACATAAAAAGCAATCTGGTGGAGCAGGACAATTTGGAGAAGTGCACCTAAAAATAGAACCGTATTATGAAGGTATGGAAGAACCACAAGGTTTTAACATAAGAGGTAAAGAAGAAGTGGATTTAAAATGGGGAGGAAAATTAATCTTTTACAACTGTATTGTTGGAGGAGTGATTGATGCACGTTATTTGCCAGCAGTAATGAAAGGAATATTAGAAGTGATGGAAGATGGACCATTAACAGGTTCGTATGTGCGTGATGTACGTGTTATGGTATATGACGGTAAAATGCACTCTGTAGATTCTAATGATATTTCATTTAAAATTGCAGCAGCTCACGCATTTAAAGCAGCTTTTGAAAATGCAAATCCTAAGTTATTAGAACCTGTAAACACCTTAGAAGTTAAAGTTCCTGAAGATGCTTTAGGAAATGTAATGACCGATTTACAAGGGAGAAGATCTATTATATTAGGAATTGATACCAAAGGAAAATATCAAATAATTAAAGCAAAAACACCTAAAGCCGAATTATTTAGATTTTCAACCGATTTGCGTTCATTAACACAAGGAAAAGGTACATTTAGTGTAAAAGAAACCGTTTTTGAACCTGTTCCTGCCAATGTACAACAAGAAATAGTGAAAAAATTTAACACAAAAGAATAGATAACTAATTAAACAATAATATTATGCAAACAAAAGTAGCTTATTTAAGTGATTTAAAGTTCAATTTAGACACCTGGTTAAGAGAGTTAAGATTTCACAGAGATGAAATGGAAACCTTTCAAGAAAAATTAGAAGAAATTGCTGCAAGAGAATACGAAACTCGTGCAATGAAACCACTAGAATCTTTTCAAAACAGATTGATGCTAGAGCAAAAAGCGATTTCAAAACTTATTCATCGTTGCAAAGCAAAAGCAAAAACAATTTCATCAACCGATTTTAATGAAAATATCGATGGAAGATTGCAAAATATGCAACACACTTTACGTGATGATATGAAAACTTATGTTAAATTACATTACGACTTTAAAGAAGAAATGATGGATTATTTCTTGAAATGGCTTTAGATAGTCTTTAGTTATTGGTCTTTAGTCTTTGGCTTTGATTCTATGTTTATCTAATACGTCACGTCATAGTGAATTTATTTCAGCATCGTTTGATAAATATTAATCACTAAATAACAGTTAAGCCAACAATAATTTAAAACCATATTTCTTTAAAAGGAGTATGGTTTTATTTGTTTTGAAAACTTCTATTTAACATAATATTAATTATAGTACAATTGTGGTAAATTGCGTATAGCGACTTCCATAATATCAGATATAATGTCTTTGGACTTATATCGGCAGATATTATGTTAAAGAAATTTGCGGTCTTGAATCTAAATCATGATTATAGTTATTGTAGCTATAATTAGTACTATGTCAAATAGTCAAGTAAAATTTAACATTCCATTATTTAGAAAACTTTTTTAGATTTTACTAAATATGAGCTTTAAAGTCATTGTACTATAATTAGTCGTTATGCAAAATTGCCTCTTGCAATTACGCTACCAGCCAACGCTTGCCATCGCTAAGCTAACATTTAGGTTATATCCTATTTTATTCTCATAAGAAACATTAAAGTATATTTTTTTCACAACTTTATTGCTGTAATTCCCACAAGAGTATAAAATTTGCCATTGCTAATGCCAACGCTTTAAATTTCTATACACTTGTTACCTTTTTCTTCTAATTCGTGTTTTTAGATTTTTCTATTTAACATAATACTACTTAGTTTGATGTTTTATGTGTAATCATGTTTTTTATTTTACTTATTCCAGCTTTGCGTCTTTGCGCCTTTGCGAGAGCTCACTACATCCAACTTTGTGCGTCTTTGCGCCTAGATACTTCATAGTTAGTTCATGTTTAATTCAACAGAGTCCGTGTTTAATTCGTGTTTCGTTTTTTTTA
>CAZYKN010000169.1:0-5027 GCA_964648135.1 uncultured Flavobacteriaceae bacterium | reverse complement strand
TGCCTATGTGTTAAAAACAAAATCACATACAGCTTTGTGTATTGTTTTCTCCAAATTACGCAGAAATTTATAGTAAATCTGTATGTTTATTTAAACGCTGATTTTAACAGATGACACGGATTTTCGCAGACTTTTGTTACGAATTACAAAAACTTTCACGAATTACTATATTTTCTTATGTGCCTATGTGTTAAAAACAAACAACTACATTTTCTGTAAAACAACAGATTCTATAACACGAGGAAAATTCGCCATTTCTAACACAGCAATTTTTTTAGCAACATCATTTGGAGTATCACTTTCATTTAAACGGACTGTTTTTTGAAAAATAATTGCTCCTTCATCGTAATTTTCATTCACAAAATGAATGGTAATTCCTGTTTTTTTCTCTTTATTCTTTACAACAGCCTCATGAATGTGCATTCCATACATTCCTTTTCCACCAAATTTTGGCAATAAAGCAGGATGGATATTTATAATTTTTTTAGGAAAAGCATCAATAATATTTTGAGGTACTTTTAATAAAAAACCAGCAAGCACAATATAATCTGCTTTAGTTTTTAATAGATTTAATATAGTATTCTTTTCATAAAAATCAGATTTATCAAAAACTAAACAATTAATATTTAATCGATTACACCTTTCAATAACTTTGGCATTCTTATTGTTAGTAAACACTTGGGTAACTTGAATAGATGGATTGTTTTGAAAGTAACGTATGATGTTTTCAACATTAGTTCCAGAACCAGAGGCAAATAATACTAGACTTTTCATAATTTATATCTTATAAAGTAATCCCAAAAAAAAGAATTATTATTAACATATGTGAAGTAATTAATATTTTTATTAATTTAGCACATATAAAAATTGGTTGTAAATTGTAAATATAAATTAATTGCTTACATTTGCGCCGTAATCAAAATTAAAAAATTAAAAAATTATGTCAGACATTACATCAAGAGTAAAGGCTATCATCGTGGACAAATTAGGAGTTGACGAAAACGAAGTAACATTAGAAGCAAACTTTACGAACGATTTAGGAGCAGATTCATTAGATACTGTTGAATTAATTATGGAATTTGAAAAAGAATTCGATATTCAAATACCAGATGATCAAGCTGAAAACATTGCTACTGTAGGTCAAGCAATTACTTATATTGAAGGAGCTAATTAGTAATTATTTTACTTTTTAAAAATTACGAGAGTTACTTTTTTATAAGTTATTCTCGTTTTTTTTTATATCTTTAACCAAATTTTAAATTACATTTAAGAATGAAACTAAGACGCGTAGTGGTAACAGGCTTAGGTGCTTTAACACCCATAGGAAACAATGTTGAAGAATATTGGAACTCTTTAGTAAATGGAGTAAGTGGTGCTGCACCAATAACAAACTTTGACGCTTCAAAATTTAAAACACAGTTTGCCTGTGAGTTAAAAAACTTTGAAGTAACCGATTATATTCATCGTAAAGAAGCAAGACGTATGGATAAATTTACACAATATGCTATGGTTGCTGCAAATGAAGCCGTTTTAGATTCAAAATTGGATTTAGATAAAGAAGATTTATCAAGAATTGGTGTAATTTGGGGAGCAGGTATTGGAGGTTTAGAAACTTTCCAAAATGAAGTATTGTATTATGCAACTGGCGATGGAACTCCAAAATTTAACCCGTTTTTTATTCCAAAAATGATTGCCGATATTGCTCCAGGGCAAATTTCTATAAAATATGGCTTTAGAGGTCCGAATTTTGCCACAGTTTCTGCTTGTGCATCTTCTTCTAACGCAATGATTGATGCGTTTAATTATATTCGTCTTGGTCATGCAGATGTTTTTGTAACTGGTGGATCAGAAGCTACTGTTACCATTGCTGGTATTGGTGGTTTTAATGCAATGCACGCTTTATCAACTAGAAATGACGATCCAAAAACAGCTTCAAGACCGTTTGATAAAGATAGAGATGGATTTGTTTCTGGTGAAGGAGCAGGTGCTTTGATTTTAGAAGAATACGAACATGCCATTGCTCGTGGAGCAACCATTTATGCAGAATTGCTTGGAGGTGGTTTGTCTGCAGATGCACATCATATTACAGCACCACATCCAGAAGGATTAGGAGCAACCGCAGTAATGGAAAACTGTATTAAAGATGCTGGTTTAAAACCAGAAGATGTTGATGCCATTAATATGCACGGAACCTCAACAGGTTTAGGTGATATTGCAGAATCTAAAGCTATTGTAAAAGTTTTTGGTGAACATGCTTATACTATTAATCTAAATTCTACCAAATCAATGACTGGTCATTTATTAGGTGCTGCTGGTGCAATTGAAGCTATTGCTTCTATTTTAGCCATTAAAAATGGAATTGTTCCTCCAACCATCAACCATTTTACCGATGATGAGAATATTGATTCTAAATTAAACTTTACGTTTAATAAAGCACAAAAACGAGATATTAAAGTGGCAATGAGCAATACCTTTGGTTTTGGTGGTCATAATGCGTGTGTTTTATTTAAAAAATTTGAAGAATAAATCAGTCAATGATGTTTCCTTTTTTAAAAAAATTAAATAGTTCTACTTCTCCTGAAGATGTAGCATTTTTAAATTATTTAAAAAAAATCATTGGTTTCAAACCAAAAAACAGTTTTTACTATAAAAAAGCGTTTACACACAGCTCTTTTAAAAAAGTTATAGATGGTAAAAACTACAATTATGAGCGTTTAGAGTTTCTAGGCGATGCCATTATAGATACTATTGTTTCTGCTTTTTTATATCATATTTCTCCTTTAGAAAATGAAGGATACCTTACCAAAATGCGTTCTAAAATTGTAAGCCGTCAAAACTTAAATAGTTTAGGTAAAGAATTAGAATTGGTAAAATATGTGAATAGTTCCGTTTCTAAAAATAAATTTGGTGATAATATTTATGGAAATATTTACGAAGCCCTTGTTGGTGCGGTCTTTTTAGATAAAGGATATGTTATTTGTGAAAAATTTGTAAACAACACCTTAATAGCTCCTCATATAGATATTGAACGTTTAGAAGGAAAAATTACCAGTTATAAAAGTGTTTTAATTGAATGGTGTCAAAAAAACAAGAAATCAATTAGTTTTAAAGTTTCTGAAGAAAACACAAAAGAAAAAACCAAGCACTTTACAGTACAGTTACTTATTGATCAAAAAGTAATTGCTAAAGGAAGAGCTCCTTCCAAAAAGAAAGCAGAAGAAATTGCAGCAAAACGTGGATATTATTCTTTTCAAAATAAAATTGAAAAGAAAAAATAATTTCTTTACATTAATCTATTGTTTTTAAAACAATAGCCATACAAGTACCTTTTCCAATAGTTGAATTTTTAACATATATTTTACCATTATGATACTCTTCAATAATACGTTTTGCAAGAGATAAGCCTAAACCCCAACCACGCTTTTTGGTGGTAAAACCTGTGTCGAATATTTTTTTAAATTGATGTTTTGCTAATCCTTTACCAGTATCAGAAATTAATATTTTTACCTCTTTGTTTTTTAACAACACATCTACTTTTAACGAGCCTTTTCCTTGCATGGCATCAATAGCGTTTTTTATAATATTTTCTACAACCCAAGAAAATAATTGTTTGTTTGCTTGAACATAAATAGCAGATTCATCCGTTGTAAAACTAAAATTAACTTTTTTTGAACTCCGTGATTGTAAATAATCATACGCTTTTTTTGTTTCTTCAACTATATTTAATCGTTCTAAAACAGGAATTGAACCAATTTTTGAAAAACGTTCTGCAATGGTATTTAGTCTTGTAATATCCTTTTCAATTTCTGAAACTGTTGTTTCTTCTACATCTTCCAATTTTAATATTTCAACCCAACCCAATAATGAGGATAATGGCGTACCTATTTGATGAGCCGTTTCTTTTGCCATTCCTGCCCAAAGCTTGTTTTGTTCTGCTACTCTAGTAGATTTAATAACTAAATAGATAACCGTTGCAAATAATAAAAGTATCAAAAGCAAAGCCAATGGATAATACTTTAGTTTAGTTAATAAATCAGAATCCTTGTAATACAAAGTTTGTTTTTGCAGTTTTTTCCCTAAGTAATAACTTGCATCAATAGGTTTATTGCTACTCTTCATTATTAATAATTGCTTTGCTAAATAAAGACTGTCATTTTCTTTCTTTGGATCTAAATTTCTACCTGATAATTGCCCATCTTTATTAACAATAATTACAGGAATACTCTTGTTACTATTGACAATTTCTAATAAAAAATTCACATTGACATCATCTAAGGGATTCTCCGCAATTTTTTTTTGCGCTTTTACAAAAATCTCCATTTTTTTACGTTCTTCTTCTTTAAATTTTCTAAAAAACTCAAAAGTATTCCATAAAATAGAAGTTACAATAATAAAAGATAAGCCTATTAGAATATAACGAAGAAGCTTGCTGTTTTTTGTAAATTTCATAAATCAAAGATAAGTAAAATATAAACGATAAAAAACACAGTTAATTATAAATGTATTTATTAAATTTGCACTCACATTTAATTTGCTCGAGTGGCGGAATTGGTAGACCTGTCTGCCGACAGGCAGGCGCGCTAATTAAAATAATAAGCCAAAGTGGGGGAATGGGTAGACACGTCGGATTCAAAATCCGATGCTTTATAGGCGTGAGGGTTCGAGTCCCTCCTTTGGTACTTTAATTAAACGTCGGGTTTTTACTCGACGTTTTTAAGTTTTTATTATGTTTTATGTATATGCTATTTCTAGTTTACAACATAATTATATTTATGTTGGATTAACTCAAAATATTGAAAATAGAGTATCTAGACATAATAACGGAAGAGAAAGAACAACAAAATTTTACAAACCATTTCAACTAATATACTCTGAAGTATGTGAAACAAGAATTATTGCACGAAGAAGAGAAATATATTGGAAGTCTGGAATTGGAAAGGAAAAATTAAGAGTTATTAGAGATAGATTATAGTTTTATACAATCTCCATCTTCTTCAATAAAAAAGAAGCATTCATATTTTGGCAAA
>CAZYKN010000168.1:0-5061 GCA_964648135.1 uncultured Flavobacteriaceae bacterium | reverse complement strand
TTATTAATCTTTGGTCTTTGGTCTTTAGTCTTTGGTCTTCCGTCTTCGGTCTTCCGTCTTCATTTAGACTTCAAATCAATTTTAAAAGCTTTTACATTAAAATAAACACCACGTATTCCATATTTATTTTTGGTAACATTCAAATATTCAATCCTAAATTTTTCTATGGTTTTCCGAATTCCATTAAATTTGAGCTTTAGATGTTTTAGAATATCCGTTTTATGTTCTCTGTAAATTATATGGTATGCTGTTGCTTTACTTTTACCGTTTCCAGAAGATAAAATGACATCAAAAATAATATTTAGTTGTTTTTTTGCTAATTGATATCCTGTAGCATCTTTTGCTTTTCGATGTAAATAACTTTTGTAGGTCAGTACTTCAATATTAAACGGATTACTACTTAAAATGTTATCAGAAAAATAAATCATTTTTTGAATACTTTCCTTAGTCAATTGCTTTTTAGCATAAATGTTTAAACTATCTCTGTATTTACTGTAACCAAAGGGTTTGTATCTTTTTTGATAAATATAACCATAATATAAAAAGCGCTTTTCTTCCAAAGTCATTTTGCTATTTGGATTTGAAAATTTTTTAAAAAGTTTATGGTAATAGAAATCAGATTTTTTCTTTTTAACCGCTCTTTTTATCTTTTTATAATTTGGTTTGTCATAATGCTCTGTTTGTGAAAAAACAGAGAAGGTCATAAAGAAAGAAATAAGTATAAATATTCTCATATTAGTTAAATAAGCAATGATAAAAAAAAGGGGAATAAAATCAAAATTAATCTTTTTTTTAATAATATATCCATTTTTAGAATAGTTTTCAAAATTTATGCCATTTTTTTGGAATTGCTAATCTATTACCTTAAATTCACAAAAGTATTTCTACTACAAAGCCAAACTGCACGTCATTATTGGGAATGCTCGTTTTTCGATACTCACCATAACTAATGCTATGTTTGCGTGTCTCAAAACTGCGCTGCACCAATACTAACGCACATTTTGACTTTTCGTTACGAAAACCTTTGCGAATTTAAGGTATTATAAATAATAAATATGTATTTTTGATTTATGCATACAAAACATAAAATTTTAATTGTAGATGATGAACCAGATATTCTAGAATTTCTAACCTATAATTTTGAACAAGAAGGTTTTAATATTTCAACTGCAAAAGATGGTATTCAGGCAATAAAAAAAGCGAAGGAAACGCATCCAGATTTAATAATTTTAGATGTGATGATGCCCAATCTTAACGGAATAGAAACCTGCAAACAATTAAGAGAAATGCCTACTTTTAAAGATACACTTATTGTGTTTTTAACGGCAAGAAATGAAGATATTGCAGAGATTGCAGGTTTTGATGCTGGAGCAGATGATTATGTTTCTAAACCAATTAGACCAAAAACACTTATAGCACGTGTAAAAACCTTACTAAAGCGAAGTTTAAAAACAAATACTAAAAGTTTAAATCTTAAGATAGGTGAATTAGCAATTGATTTAGAAAAACGAATGGTTATTAAAAATAAAATTGAAATTACTTTGCCCAAAAAAGAGTTTCAATTATTAGTGATGTTGGCTCAATCACCTGATAAAGTTTTTACACGTGATGAAATTTACAATGAAATTTGGGGAAATAGTATTATTGTTGGTGATAGAACTTTAGATGTACATATTAGAAAATTACGTAAAAAAATTGGTGATAACTTTATTCGCACAAGTAAAGGTGTTGGATATTCGTTTAACTCAAAAAACACATAAAAGAAACTCTCTTTTTTTGTAAGGATTTTATGGAAGAATAGACTATATTTGCACACTAACTATTAAATAATTATCATGTTAAAAAAAACAATCGTATTCGTTTTTGTAATTACATTATTTTCATGTAAAAATGATGTTAAAAAAGATTATGCAACCTTTTCTGGAAAAATAATTAATCCTAAAGGAAGTGATGGTTCATTACAAAAAAAAGATTTTAAAAAAGAGATTAAAATAAGTAAAGATGGTGTATTTTCAGACACGATACATTTGGCTGACACAGGCGAAATTTTATATTTTTCTGATGGAAATGAATACACGCAAGTTTACTTAAAAAACGGTTATGATATTCATTTAACATTAGATACCAAAGAGTTTGATGAAACTGTTAAATATAAAGGTAAAGGAGCTCCAAATAGTAATTACTTAGCCGAAAAATCATTAATGAAAGAAAGTTTATTGACTGCAAGTTTATTTGATTTAGATAAAGTGAAATTCAAAAAAAGCATTGATGAAATTGTGTCTAAATTTGATGATAAATTAGCTCATTTTAAAGGTTTAGACACCGATTTTATTACTTCTGAAAAAGAAGAGTTGTCTAAATTTAAAGAAGGTTTATTGAAAGAATATAATATGGTACAAGCCGAAAAAGAAAAATTCAATTCGTTTATAGGCAAGCCATCGCCAAATTTTGAAAACTATGAAAACTATAAAGGAGGAACGACCTCTTTAAAAGATTTAAAAGGCAAGTATTTATATGTTGATGTTTGGGCAACTTGGTGTGGACCTTGTAAAGCTGAAATTCCGTTTTTAAAAAAGCTCGAAGAAGAATATAAAGATAAAAACATTACCTTTTTAAGCATTTCAATTGATGATGGAAGTGGTTATAAAGACAGATCTAAAGAATTAGCAAAAAAAGGATGGAAAGCAATGATTGCAGAAAAACAAATGAAAGGTGTGCAATTGTATGCAGATAACGGTTGGAAATCTGCCTTTGTTAGAGGATATAAAATAGATGGTATTCCACGTTTTATTATCATAGATCCAAAAGGAAATGTAGTTGATGCAAACACATCAAGACCTTCTAGCCCAAAAACAAAAGAATTATTAAATAAATTATTAAAATAAAATGAAAAAAGTAAGTTTATTAGTTGTAAGTGTGTTTTTATTATTGATTTCTTGTAGAGAAACAAAAAAAGATTACGCAACATTATCAGGTAAAATTGATCATCCAACTGCAAAAGAAATCACTATTAGTAGTAGAAGTGGTTACACAAAGAAAATTAAAATTAATGAAGACGGAACATTCAAAGATACCTTGCATTTAAAAGATAAAGGAGAATTGTTTTTATTTTCTGGAGGAATTAATTCAAGACTATTTTTAAAAAACAATGATAATATTAAGGTGTCATTTGACGTAAAAGAGCCTGTAAAATCATTAAAATTTTCAGGAGAAGGAGCAGGAACAAATAATTACATTGCTCAGAAAATGAAGATGCAAAAAGAAGTAAATATTCAAGAATTATTTGACTTAAATAAAGCTAGTTTTGAAAAAAAATCGAATGAAATAGTTACTAAATTTAAAAACTTAGTGGATAATGCAAAAGATGTAGATACTGCATTTTTAAGTGATGAAAAGAAAGGTGTTGCGGATTTATCAGAAATGTTAAAGCAACAATACAATCAAGTAAATGCAGAAAAAAACAAGTATAAAAAATTAGAAGGGAATCCTTCGCCAGAGTTTACAAACTACGAAAACTATAAAGGAGGAACAACATCACTAAAAGATTTAAAAGGTAAATATGTGTATATAGATGTTTGGGCAACTTGGTGCAGACCATGCGTAGGAGAAATACCTCACTTAAAAAAATTAGAAGAAAAATTTAAAGGTAAAAATATTCAGTTTGTGAGTATTTCTGTGGATAGAGAAACGGCAAAAGAAGCTTGGAGAAAAATGATTAAAACCAAAGAAATGGGTGGAATTCAACTATTTGCTACCAAAGGAGATTCGTTTGCAAAAGAGTATCAAATTAATTCTATACCACGATTTATTTTACTTGATCCGCAAGGAAATGTGGTTAAAGCAAATGCTCCAAGACCTTCAAGTCCATCAATTAATAGTTTATTAACCAGTTTATTAAAATAAAAAATGAAAAATATTATATTTATTTTTGTTATACTTATTTCATTACTTTCTTGTAAAGAAGAAGCTCCAAAAGACTATGTTACCATTGAAGGTATTATAGAAAATAATGATGCTAAAAACATTGATATTACACAACATGGCCTAAATAAACGGATTGAAGTAAATTTAGACGGTACATTTAAAGATACCTTAAAGCTATATAAACCAAACACATATACTTTCTATGATGGTAAAAATAAAATGATCCTTTTTCTAAAAAATGGAGATTTTATTAAATTACAATATAAATTTGATGATTTTGCAAAGTCTATTTCTTTTAAAGGAAATGGTTTTGAAACCACAAAATATTTATTAGAGCGTAGAGAATTAGATAAATCTGAAAGAGTAAACGATAGAAAAGCTTTTTATAAATTATCTAAAGAAGATTTCTTTAAAAAGGTTAATGGATTGGAACAAAAATTTAACGATTTATTAAAATCAGATAAAATTGATTCAACTTTAAAAGAAAGAGAATTAAAAAGAAACAAGCAATACATAGCTTATATTAAGCAGAATTATATGAAAGAACACGAGTTCTTTACTAAGTTTGCAAAAGGAAATCCTTCTCCTAAATTTGTTGATTATTTAAGTGATAAAGGTAAAAAGTATTCCTTAGATAATTTTAAAGAAAAATACGTATATATTGATGTTTGGGCAACTTGGTGTGGACCTTGTAAGCGTGAGATTCCGCATCTTAAAAAATTAGTTGAAAAATATAAAAATAAAAATATTCAATTTATCAGCATTTCGGTTGATAACGGAAGAGGTTATAAAAACGATGCAACACAAGCTAAAAATGGTTGGAAGCGAATGATTTTTAATCGTAAAATGAATTGGTTGCAATTATATGCAACTAAAGCATGGAATTCCGCTTTTGTTAGAGCGTATGGTATTAGAAGTATCCCAAGATTTATATTGATTGATCCAAAAGGAAATATAGTTGATGCCAACGCAGCAAGACCATCAAATCCTAAATTACAACAATTGTTGGATGGTTTATTGAAATAGGAGTGAAGTAATTTATTCATAAAAGAAAGCACTTATTTATTTAATGAGTGCTTTTTTAGTAACCCATTTTGCTTAATTAAGAACAATATTTCAAATTCGAGTCCTTTATAA